>JAKEGI010000053.1 GCA_022615595.1 Bacteroidales bacterium
ATGATGCGTCGTGCAGCTGCACTGCGCATAACGGACAGGTTCCACTTCACCGGCTTCCTGCGAGGCCATGATGTCTTTACAATGCTGAGAATGAGCGATGTCTATGTGATGCCCTCTGTCTCTGAACCCTTCGGGATTTCACCCCTTGAGGCAATGCAATCAAATGTTCCTGTCATTATCAGCAAGCAGAGCGGGGTGGCCGAAGTGCTTACACATGCCGTGAAGGTAGACTTCTGGGATATTGAGGCGATGGCCGATGCCATTTACGGCATACTATCATACCCGGCCCTGTCACGCATGTTTATCATGAACGGCAAGGAGGAGGTCGACAAGCTGAAGTGGGAAAAGGCGGCCAAACACGTTATGAAAATTTACAGTGAAGTATTGAAACAGACAAGTTAAGAGATATGAGCACAGTCCAAAAAAAGGCAATCTGCCTCTATTTTCAGGTTCATCAGCCCTTCAGGCTCAGACGCTACAGGTTCTTCGAGATGGGGAATGAACATTATTACTATGATGATTTCATGAATGAATCCATTCTCCGGAAGATTGCGTACAACTGCTATCTGCCTGCCAACAAGATTTTGCTCGACCTGATCCGTAAACACAAGGGTAAGTTCAGGGTTACATTCTCTCTGACAGGCATTGTTATAGACCAGTTCCGGCTCTACGCCCCGGAAGTGCTTGACTCTTTCAGGGAGCTGGCTCAGACAGGTTGTGTGGAGTTCCTCTCCGAGACAAACTCGCACTCACTGGCCTCGCAGGTGAACCGTGACAGATTTGTCAGGCAGGTAAGCGTGCATCGTGAAAAGATGATTGAGCATCTGGGATATGAGCCGACATCGATCAGAAACACTGAACTCATTTATTCTGATGAGATTGGAAACTGGATGGCTGAGATGGGATACAAAGCCACAGTCACCGAGGGTGCAAAACATATTCTCGGCTGGAAATCGCCTAACTTCATGTATTGTAATGCTGTCAATCCCAGGCTGAAAGTGTTGCTGCGCAACTACACCCTCAGCGATGACATAGCATTCAGGTTCTCAAACAGGAGTTGGTCAAGCTTCCCCCTCACTGCTGAGAAATATGCATCATGGATCAAGGGCCTTGCTGTTTCTTCAGAGATTGTAAACATCTTCATGGATTATGAAACATTCGGGGAGCATCAGAAGAAGGAGACAGGCATATTTGACTTCCTGAAGAATATGCCGGATGCAATTATTAAAAAGACCCCCTTCAGTTTTATGACCGTATCGGAGGTTGCTGAGAGCTTTCAGCCTGTGGCGCCACTGCATGTCCCGTCACCCATCTCATGGGCTGATGAGGAGAGAGACCTTACCGCATGGATGGGAAACGAGCTACAGACAGCTGCGGTAAGCAAGCTCTACAGTCTGGCTGAACGGGTTGACAGGTGCGGGTCAGAACAGCTTACTAAAGACTGGGTATACCTGCAATCAAGCGATCACTTCTATTACATGTCTACCAAGTTCTTCTCTGACGGCGCTGTTCATGCCTATTTCAATCCCTACGAGAATCCATATCAGGCATTCATGAACTACATGAACGTCCTCAGCGATTTTGAGATAAGGTTGAATGTCATATGTCCGGTCAATAATCACGATGAGGAGGTTAACCGTTTGTCAGCATCAATCCATACCAGGGATATGCTTATTAATGAGTTGCAGGAAAAGCTGTTTAAGCTTGAGAAGAAAGCTGGCGTTGCACGGCCAAAGGCTGTCAAGGCTGTAAAGGGAAGGGTCACAAAGGCCGCTGCCAGAAAACCTGCCGCAGTGAAAGATGTCGCGGTAACGAAGGTGCCCAAAAAAACTGCCACTAAAAAGGCCGCGGCAAAGAAAAAATAAAATTAAAGATTAGTTTTGTGGCTGATTCAAGCGGGGGTATAGATTGTATGTTCCTGCTTAACAGGTGATTTTTATAGATATAAGCATGAGAGCTGATTTTCTGTTTGAGACAAGATGGGAAGTATGTAACAAGGTGGGAGGCATTCACACTGTGATCACGACCAAGACGCTGAATGTTAAGAATGAATTTGGTGACAACTATGTTCTTATCGGCCCGGATGTATGGCGTGATGACAAGAGCAATCCGGAATTCACGGATGATGACAGCATGTTTGTTCAATGGAAAGCGGTGGCTCTCCAGGAAGGGCTCAGCATACGTACAGGCAGATGGAATATTGAGGGCTCTCCGCGTGTTATGCTGGTTGATTTTACCCAATACTTTGGTCAGCAGAATGAGATATTCGCCCGTTTCTGGGAGACATACGGACTTGACAGTATCTCGGGTCAGTGGGATTATGTTGAACCGGCACTTTTTGGTTATGCAGCTGCCAAGGTCATTGAGAGTTTTACATCATACCACAGGGAGTATCCAAGGGTTATAGCCCAGTTCCATGAATGGATGACCGGCACCGGGGTGCTTTACCTTGAAAAGAATTCTCCCTGGATAGCCACAGCCTTTACAACCCACGCAACGGTTCTCGGACGCAGTATTGCAGGCAACAGCAGACAGCTTTACAGCAAGCTCAGCGAGTATAATCCTGTTCAGATGTCACGTGAGCTGAATGTAACATCAAAGCAGTCGCTTGAGAAGATCGCAGCAGCCCAGGCCGATGTCTTTACCGCTGTCAGTGAGATCACCGGGACGGAGTGTCTCGCTTTTCTGGGAAAGGCACCCGATGTAGTTACTCCAAACGGGTTTGATGATTCTTTTGTTCCTTCTCCTGCTGATTTTAACAACTGCCGTTCTGCAGCACGGGAAAAACTTCTATCAGTTGCCGGGGCACTTCTTGGGTATAAACTCCCCGATGATACTCTTCTTGTTTCAACGAGCGGCAGATATGAATACAGAAACAAAGGCATTGATCTCTTCCTCTCTGCACTGGGGGATATAAACCGCACAACAGACTCAAACCATCATTGCGTTGCATTCATACTTGTTCCTGCTTATCATAAGGGGCCCAGGCCGGAACTGATTGCTGCCCTTAACGACGGGTCATTTGTCAGCGAGGGTGACAGGTATCTCACACACGGACTGCATTATGCCGGTGATGATCCTGTGATCAACCAGCTTGCCAGGGAAAACCTGAGCAACAATGAGAGTGATAAGGTAAAGGTGATCTTTGTGCCATCATATCTCAACGGCAATGACGGTATCTTCGACAAGTCCTACTATGATCTGCTGATCGGGTTCGATCTGACCCTCTATCCATCATACTATGAACCGTGGGGTTACACTCCGCTTGAGAGCCTCATGTTTCATGTACCGACAGTCACCACAAATCTCTCAGGTTTTGGAATGTGGGTTAACACCCATTGTGACGATCCGGGTGACGGTTGTCTCGTAATTAATCGCGATGATAAGAATGACAAAGAGGTCATCAGGGATATGGCTCTCTTCATCAGCAGGTTCATGCAGATGAGTCAGGATGATGTCAGGACCGCGAGGGATAAGGCATGGGAGGTATCACGTATTGCAAACTGGGATAAGCTCATTAAGTATTATTTTGATGCCTACAAATTTGCACTTGAGAACAGTGAGGTTCGCCGCGGGCAACCCAGGGAATATACACGGGTGCTTGAAGCTGTTGACCTGCAGGTACGCAAGCCTCACCAGGTGCCTGTGTGGAAGGACATTTACGTGCAGTCCGAGCTGCCGGAGCGTCTCGGATACCTGAAAGAACTGGCTAATAACCTGTGGTGGTCATGGAACAGCGATGCGGAATTACTCTTTCGCCGTATGGATCCCACTCTCTGGGAGGAGGTGGTACACAACCCCAGGAAGTTCATTGAGGCAATAGACTATAAAAGACTGGTAGTCCTTTCAGAAGACGAGGTCTTCCTCGATGACTCTGACAGGATCTACAAAGAGTTTACCGATTACATGGCCAGGTCTGACAATCATGATCTGCCCTCGGTAGCATATTTCAGCATGGAGTTCGGTATTCATCCCTGCCTCAAGATCTATTCAGGAGGGCTCGGGGTTCTTGCCGGCGATTATCTGAAGGAGGCCAGTGACTCGAATGTCAACATAACGGGAATAGGTCTGCTGTACCGGTATGGATACTTCAGGCAGAAGCTGGGTCCCAGGGGTGAACAGCAGGCAATCTACGAGGCAGAGGATTTTGCCCAGTTGCCTGTCACTCCGGTGAAGGATGGCAACAACAATATCATGACTGTATCTTTTACCTGGCCAGGGCGTACCGTCAAAGCGCGTATATGGCTTGCCAGGGTGGGGAAGGTGAAGCTCTACCTTCTTGACACTGATCATGATGAAAATACACCTGAAGACAGAGCTATAACGCATTACCTGTATGGCGGTGATTCTGAGAACAGGCTGAAGCAGGAACTTATACTTGGCATCGGGGGCATCCGTGCCCTCATTGCGCTGGGAATTAAACCTGATGTTTACCACAGTAATGAAGGCCATTCAGCATTCATTGGCTTTGAGCGTATGCGTCACCTGATCGAGGAGCAGCATCTTACCTTTGAGGAGACACTTGAGATAGTGAGAGCCTCCACTCTCTTTACCACCCATACGCCTGTCCCCGCAGGGCATGATGCCTTTGAGGAGGATCTTCTCAGGAAATATATTTCACATTATCACACCAGGCTCAATATCTCGTGGGATCAGATGATGGCCCTGGGGCGCTGTGACACTGACCATGACCGCAAGTTCAACATGAGCTATCTGGCAGCCCGTATGTCACAGGAGATGAACGGTGTGAGCGAATTGCACGGTCATGTATCACGTGGGCTCTTCTCAAAATTATGGCCGGGATACCTGCGCGATGAGCTGTATATAGGACATGTCACAAACGGAGTGCATCATTCGACATGGACAGCACCTGAGTGGGAACAGATATATGAAAAGGTTACAGGCAAGGCTCACTTTGACCAGGCTGACAGGAGCCAGTGGGATAAGATCTACCAGGTTGATGATGCGAAGGTGTTTGAGGTAAAGATGAAGCTTAAGAAGCGCCTCTTTGACAACATCAGGAAGCGTCTTCAGACTGAGATGCTGGAGAAGCATGTCAGTCCACGCAAGTTACTGAATATCAGTAATCATCTGAATGAAAAGGCGCTTACAATAGGTTTTGCGCGAAGGTTTGCCACCTATAAGAGAGCCAGCCTTCTGTTCCGCGACCTTGACAGGCTTGAAAAGATAGTAAACAATCCTGAGCGACCGGTTCAGTTCATATATGCAGGCAAGGCGCATCCAAATGACGGAGGAGGGCAGGATCTCATCCGCCGCGTAAATGAGATCTCTCAGATGCCGCAGTTTGCCGGTAAGGTTCTCTTTATCGAGAATTATGATATGGAGCTTGCCAAGTATATGGTGCGCGGTGTTGACATATGGCTCAACACCCCAACCAGGCCTCTCGAGGCATCAGGCACGAGCGGTGAGAAGGCTGTGATGAACGGCACCATACACTTCAGCGTGCTTGACGGATGGTGGGTTGAAGGATATCACGCCTTCGCCGGCTGGGCTCTCCCAAAGAAACGCACATTTGCAAGCCAGGATCTGCAGGATGATGTCGATGCCGAGACGATCTACAATATGCTTGAGTATGAGATAGTACCTGCTTATTATTCAAGAGATGATGATGGCATCCCCCGTGAATGGACCAGCTATATTAAGAACACCATGGTTAAGGTAGCACCTGAATTCACTACCAGGAGGATGCTTGATGATTACATCGCAAAGTTCTACAGCAAACTGCAGGATCGCTCCAGAAGGATCACGGCAAACAACTATGCCCTGGCCCGCGAGCTTGCTGACTGGAAGAACGAGATGTCAAAGGCCTGGGACGAGATAGAGGTCCTGAAATATGATCTCCGTAACCCGGGAGACAGTGTATACAAATCAGGGCAGAATTATTCCTATGAGATATTGCTCGACATCAAGAGTATCCCTGCTGAAAACGTAGGTGTTGAGTTTGTTGTCACGAAGCTTCTCAAGAGTGGTGAACATGTATTCCTGGCCGGGAAGGAGTTTAAGCTTGCAAGCAAGAAGAAAGGCAGGGCGATCTATCATGTTGACTTTCTTCCCGAAAGGGCAGGGACCTTCTTCTACGGGATACGCATATATGCCAAACATCCGGAATTGCCTCACAGGCAGGATTTCTGCCTGCTTCGCTGGGTTGACTGACCTTACAGGCTATGGATGCTTTTTACCTGTTCCTGTACCAGCACCATTGCTGTTCGGGCTGGAAGATATAGTTTAAGATGGTGCGGTGCCGTCACGCCATAGTGGCCATGATCAGGAACTGAGAAATAGACCTGGGTGGTGTCAATACGGCCCTGTCCGCCAAACAGCGGGTCATCGGTATTGAGAATTATTCTGAACTTGCCCTTAACGGGAATGCCATAGCCTGTAAAGGAGACTGACGGGTTGAAGTTCATTACGGTTATCAGGTTTCCGCGTTTGAATGCAATAATTTTATCAGTGTTGTTTACGGTAATGGTTTCAGTAAGCTGCAATCCGGGCAGGTCGGATTTTTTCCCGGTAATGATCATTGCCCTGTCAAACTCATTAAGGTGCTGATATCTCAGGAGGCTGTTTTCTGCCAGGCTCCACTGCCTGCGGGCATATTTATAGCTCCATCCATTGCCCTCACGCGGAAAGTCGATCCATTCCGGATGGCCGAACTCGTTACCCATGAATGTAAGATAGCCTCCTCCGGCAGCGATGAAGGTGAACAGTCTTATCATCTTATGGAGTGCAACTGCCCTGTCGATCACGAGGCTGGGTGTGCTGAGGCTCATCGATGTATACATCTCGGCATCAGCAAGCCTGAATATCAGTGTCTTATCGCCTACCAGGGCCTGGTCGTGCGATTCGCAGTATGATACCACGCGCTCCTCAGGGCGGTGTTGTGTCAGTTCGTGGAGGAGATACCCCAGTTCCCAGTTTTCATCGGCAACCTCCTTGACGAGTTTAATCCATATATCAGGTACGCCCATTGCCAGGCGGTAGTCAAAGCCGATGCCCCCTATATTTACCGGTGATGCCAGTCCGGGCATGCCGCTCATCTCCTCTGCCACCGTTGTGGCTCCCGGGTCAAACTCATGTATCAGTTTGTTGGCGAGGGTAAGATAGACTATTGCGTCAGTGTCCTGGTTACCGTCAAAGTACTGTTTGTATGATACAAAGTCAGATCCAAGGCCGTGATCATAGTACAGCATGCTTGTTATGCCGTCAAAGCGGAATCCGTCAAAGTGGTACTCCTCGAGCCAGTATTTGCAGTTTGACAGAAGGAAATGAGCGACTTCAGGCTTGCCGTAGTCGAAGCAGAGTGAGTCCCACGCCACATGTTTTCTGCGCTGACCGTCATGAAAGTATAGTCCGTGGTCGCCATCCTGGAGACCCAGTCCTTCGAGTGTATTTGATACGGCATGTGAGTGGACAAGGTCCATGATAACTCTGAGTCCTATGCCATGTGCGGTATCAACCAGTTCTTTCAGGTCATCAGGTGTGCCGAAGCGGGAGGAGGCGGCAAAAAAGTTAGAGACATGATACCCGAATGAGCCATAGTAAGGGTGTTCCTGTATGGCCATGAGCTGGACTGTGTTATATCCAAGGTGTTTGATGCGTGGCAACACATTCTGTGTAAACTCTCGGTAGGTACCTGTTCTCTCCTCTTCGGTTGCCATTCCCACGTGTGCCTCGTATATCAGCAGTGATGGCGGCGGCGGCGGCGCGGGGTGCCTCATTACATAGCCCTGTGAGGGCTGCCATACCTGTGCCGAG
>JAKEGI010000002.1 GCA_022615595.1 Bacteroidales bacterium
ACCTTGAGTTTCTGATGCCAACTGACCCGAAATAGACTGCGAGAATATAAAATGTAGTGTCAGTTGATCCCTGCAATGTACATGCCAGGCGGCCCACAAATGAGTCAGCACCGTGTGTTGTCATGGCATCAATCATCAGTCCTCGTGAGCCGCTGCCGCTCAGTGGCTTCATGAATGCAGTGGGGAGGGCATCGGCGAACTTCGTGTCGAAGCCAAGCCATGAAAAGAATGAGGCGATCCCGTCAACCATCATATCCATTGCTCCGGAAGCCCTGAATACTCCTATCGCAACAAGAATGGCCACGAGAAACGGGATGATCTTTATTGCCGTGGTAAATCCTTCTTTGGCCCCTTCGATAAAGGCATCATATACATTAGCCTTTCTTATCATGGCAAGAACGATAAACGAAATGATAATAACAAAGAGCGTAAAGTTTGCGGCGAAGGTAGAGACAGTGGTTATCTTGTCCTGCGGAAGTGTACTGAAATACCATACCAGTCCGGCGATTATTGCTGTAAGTGAGCCCAGATATGCTAACACCACCCTGTTGAGGAGATTGATCTTCTGAGCTATTGCGACGCTGACAAGTCCGGCTATTGTTGCAACAAACGTAGCAATGAGTATCGGAATGAAGACATCGGCAGGGTTGGCGGCGCCCAGCTGAGCGCGGTAGACCATGATGCTCACAGGGATGATCGTGAGTCCGGATGCATTAAGTACCAGGAACATTATCTGTGCGTCTGAAGCGGTATCCTTGTCGGGGTTTGCATCCTGCATCTCTTTCATAGCCTTCAGTCCCATTGGTGTAGCTGCATTGTCAAGTCCCAGCATGTTGGCTGCCACATTCAGCATCATAGATCCATGAGCAGGGCTATCCTTTGGGAGCGACGGAAAGAGCCTGCTGAAAAGCGGCCCTATTGCCCTTGACAGCAAGGTCACCACTCCGCCCTTCTCACCTACCCTCATAAGCCCCATCCACAGAGTAAGAACACCGGTAAGACCAAGGGAAATCTCGAAGCCTGTTTTGGCGCTGCTGAAGGTTGATTCAATCAGCCTGTTGAAGACGTCAGTGTCTCCGCTGAACAGAAGCTGCGCCAGAGCGAAAATAAACCCTATAAGGAAGAAGGCTATCCAGATATAGTTTAATACCATTGCAGAATCATTGTGAGAAGCTAAAAGTATGGAAAAAATTTCTATTCAGCCTAAAAAAGGTCCGCTCAGAGTCGTTCTACCCCAACAATTTCAAAAGGCACCCTGAGGATGGCCTTGAAGTCCTCTCCGGCATCGAGCATATTCTCATCGCCGTTCTCGAAAAACCAGCGTATAAGAACCTCGCTGTCGCCCTCAGAGAGCTTCTCAAACTTCCTGAGAAGGGCATGGATCCTGTTCGAGGAGCTTGTATTGAAAAACTCAAACTTCATATTCAGAATAGTCCTGGCGGCAGGCTGTGTGCTGTATCCTTCAACAAACTCAAGAAGAGGACCATAAAATTCGATGGAGTTTTCAGGAATCGACTTCCCTTTTATCTCAAAAAGCCCCCGCTCCGGGTCAAAGTTAATTGACGGTGTCTTGGCTGTCTCTCTTATCACGTACTTCTCCATAGCAACACAGCAGAAGAGTATAAATGTAGATTTTTTAACGGAATTAGACAAGTTAAAAAGTCACTCATTTAACTAATCATTATTTTTCAGACTGCTTTTTGCTATTTTTGGACCCGATCATCTTTACAGGCTACAAACAGTCCGGAATAATGAGATTAACAGGCAGGCGCATCTTTACGATACTGCTGATGACCATGGTTACTGTGGCATCAGGATTCAGGTCCTCTGCAAAAGATATCATCGTGGAGGGGACAGTTACAGACGAAGCGGGTGCCTTGCTTATGAACACCAGGGTCTCCTTTTTTCTCAATGCGAGAGAATATTCTTATGTAACCGGCTCCGACGGAAAGTACTCTGTCAGGATATCAGGAACATACAGCGATGTGCCGGGAGAATTCCAGGCCGGGAAAGCCTACCCGGTTCCATTCACATGGTCCGTGAATATCCCATTTATAATAAACAGTGACGGTGACCTGACATTTACAGTCTATAATGTTTCAGGACAAAAGATCAGGGTAATGCATTTCAATGCTGTTGCTGCAGGAAGTTACAACCTGGTCTGGGATGGCTGCAGTCAGAACGGCTCTCCTCAGAGACCCGGCTTCTATCTCTATGCCATCACCTTCAAAGGAAAAACATATGCCGGAAGAGTGATAAAAGGAACCGGAACAAGCACTTTTTCCGCTCCCTCTGGCCTCGATCCTGTCATGATGCCACCGCAGCCACCGGTCACTGATCAGGCCGTGCGCTTCAGCGTGATCACAGAAGTAACCAGATCAGGTTATTACCCTGTCAGGCTTACCGATATAACTGTCGTAAAGGATACCATTATTGACTTCGTTCTGGCACAGCAACAGTCACTGCCATTCAAGGTCTCGGGTGACTATATCGCACGGTATGAAAACGCGGGTTACAGGTCAATGATCCTTAAGGGTATAAATCTCGGCTCCTCTCCTCCGGGATATTTTCCGGGAGAGATTGCGTATGCCATCACACCCGAGACCTACGAGAGATGGATCGAAGGCATAGGTGAGGCCGGCTTTAACACCCTCAGGGTGTACACCCTGCATCCTCCTGTTTTTTATGAGAAGCTTGCAGAGTACAATCAGAGGCACCCTGATAATCCTCTTCTCCTCTTCCAGGGTATATGGCTTGAGGAAGTTGAGGATGCGCATGACCCGGCAGCCTACGACCTCTTAAACCGCAGGCCCTCATTCGGAGGCGAGATAGAAGAGGTGGTAAACTCCATCAATGGCAACAGCAACATTCCCTTCAGGTACGGAAAGGCTTACGGCATTTACAAGACCGACATATCACGGTGGACAGCCGGTTATATTATCGGGAGAGAGGTGGCACCCCAGGAAGTTGACTCCACCAACAAATATCACCCCTCAGTCAGTTCATTTACTGGGACCCGTTTCAGCATCACCGGCGGCTCTGCCACAGAGGCCTTCGTGACAGAGATGCTTGACAAAGTAGTGACCTATGAGTCAACAGCGTATGCAGTGACAAGACCTGTCAGTTTCTCGAGCTGGCCAACGCTTGACCCGCTTGAACACCCCACTGAGATTTACACCGATGAAGATGTCGCCTCTTTCGATATCACCAAGATCAATGGCGCCACTCAGAGTGCCGGTCTCTTTGCCAGTTATCATGCCTACCCTTATTACCCTAACTTCATCAGCCAGCAGCCTGATTATCAGACATACAGTGACGCTGACGGACATAACAGCTATCTCGGCTACATCACTGCAATGAAAAACCATTACAGCGGTATACCGCTTGTGATCGGTGAATTTGGTGTTCCATCAAGCTGGGGCAGTGCCCATCAGTCATTCAGTGAAATGCATCACGGCAGCTACTCAGAGATTCAGCAGGGCGACAGGAATTTACGCATGATGAATAATATTCTTGATGCAGGCTGCGCAGGGGGATTCATGTTCGCATGGATGGATGAGTGGTTCAAGAGGACCTGGATAGTTCTCTACCTCGAAGCCTATGGTATTGAATCAGGATCAGAGATCATCCCTACCCGTCAGTTGTGGCATAACGAGACCTCTCCGGAGCAGTGTTTCGGGCTGCTGGCTTTTGACCAGAAGGAGAGCGACCCGTTTGTCACTTACAGCCTCGATGTTGCGTCAGGGCCGGTGACCTCTGTCAGTGCCACTCATGACGAAGGATTCTTCTATCTTGATGTCAATACAGCAGGTACTCTGACTGAAGATGATGAGTTAATGATAGCATTTGATACTTACCTTGGCGGAACCGGTGAGTCTCAGCTTCCTGACGGAGCTCTGGTTTCAAACAGGGCAGAATTCCTTCTTACACTCGACCTTGCAGATGATACAGCCTTGCACCACGTGACTGCTGCCTATGACATGAACGGCCTGACAGTAAGGTTTAATCTGACAGACCCGACGGTTCAGAAATACAAGAGCACAGTCACCAACGGCGCTCCATGGAACCTGATGAAATGGATAAATGACGGTTTTGAACTTACCGAGGACGAAATAGGAAGAGTTCCCATTGAGCATGCCTCTGACTTCAGCACGGGCAATCGGGCAGCAGTGGCATGGAACGGAAACAACATAAAGGTCAGACTTCCATGGACAATGCTCTATTTCA
>JAKEGI010000054.1 GCA_022615595.1 Bacteroidales bacterium
ATCTCCCTTATGCTCTTATGAGCATATCCCTCCTCACGCATCTTGATGAAGTAGGCGTTCTCTGCAAATCGTGCTGAATCAATTATCACCGGGACACCGTGCCTGTCTGCCAGGGCGCGTACTCCCCTGAAGTTGGCCATGCTTACCGGTTGACCTCCGCTGGTGTTGTTTGTGACCGTCATCACGATGCACCCAAGCTTCTGCCGGGGAGTCTCATCAAGCACTTTCGCGAGGAGATCAAGGTCAACGTTCCCCTTGAAAGGATCAATAGCGCTGATATCCCTGGCCACTGCCACGGTGCAGTCGACAGCTGTTGCCTTGCGGAACTCTATATGGCCCTTGGTTGTATCGAAATGGGCATTTCCGGGGATGATATCGCCCTCCTTGACCAGAACGGAGAAGAGCACATTTTCTGCCGCGCGCCCCTGGTGTGTGGGAAGAAAATACTCAAACCCGGTTATATCGAGTATGGCTTCCTTGAGGTTATAGTATGACGAGGCTCCGGCGTAGCTCTCATCGCCGGTCATTATTGCACCCCACTGTTTGTCACTCATGGCGCCGGTACCGGAATCTGTCAGGAGATCAATGAACACCTGCTCTGACCTCAGGTTGAAGAGATTATATGAAGCTTGCCTGATCCACTCCTGACGCTCTTCAATTGTGCTTTTACGGAGTGACTCAACCATTTTTATCTTATAAGGTTCGCAATGGGGTAAAGTCATATGAGATTTAATTTATGTTAAACAAAACGAAAAAAGTAATAGACTGGTTAACAGTACTTAGGCAGGGTGAGTGTCAGAAGGCATCCCTGTTCTTGATATTGCGGTATATCACTTTCCTGTTTCTTTCCGTTTGAAAAAGGGAAACCATAATAATGGCTATTTTTGCAAATATAGTCTTTTTACAAGTGGAGAGCAATTATGAGTAAATTAATGAGTCTTAAGCAAATCAGGTCAATAATTTTCACCCTTCCGGCTTTAACATTCCTCATTTTCAGTGCGACACCATTATCGGGTCAGGGAGAGACGAAGCCTGAGCATGCCCGTCTCACAGTCATTGACACTACTGCCATCAGGGATGAGCGGTTGAGACAGATTCGCGGAACGCCTGTTACCGGCCCCTCAGGCATTGACAAGATCACTCTTGACACTGAGGCATCATTGAGGTTTATTCAGAAGCTTCATTCATCGGCCGGCATATGGAGGAAGAGCGGTGACCCCCTGCGGGAAGCCCTGGGCTTACTTATCTTCCATGCATCAAGGCCTGAGCCTGACACTATCTTCAGGTACCTTTCAGGATATGATTTCGAGAGGATCAGGGTGCCGTTAGATCACTATTATAAGCTTGATTCTATCAGGATCATACTCCCGTTCATCCCGGCAGACTCCGCTGCGGCAGACACCATTAACAACGCTGCCGGAGAGGGCGAGATGTTCATTGAGGCAGGCACCAGGCTGGAAAAGGTGAAGCTCACTCCGGATGACCGGCCTGTGATGAAGAATGACACACTGGCAATCAATGATTCAGTCTATATCCTGGTGAAGGAGTTTGTGCCGGCCGTTCTGCCGCAGAATACAACCGACACAATTGTTCTCGTAATTACGGATACGCTTCCTGAACCGGCACTTAACAGGGCTGATTTTCCCTTCAGATACCTGAAGTATCCCTATATGGCAGACTCGCTGTCTGTTGCTGTCAGGTCGCTTTTGAAATACATCGAGGAGCGTGATTCGACAGAGCTGAGATTCATCGCTGAAACAGGAAGGGGATCTGAAGTATGGCTGAACAGCAGGTCTGACAAGCTGATAAGATTCTGGCTTCCTGACGGGGAGGGAGACTCTGTCACGGTCTGGATCGGGAGCCCGATGAGAAACACTGTTACTCTGCAGGCGGAGGAGGGGGTTCTCTTCAAGAAGCAGGTGTGGCACGATGCCTACGTAGATACCCGTGTAAATGTAACTACGGTGCAGGAAGAGGCTTTGCGCAAGGTGACGCTGAGTAAGATCAAACCAAATTACTGGAAATACAAGGGTGACATTTCATATCTCCTGTCACAGGGCCTCGTCTCAAACTGGGCCAAAGGAGGTGAAAACAACATCTCCTCTGTTCTTGATATATCAGGTAACCTTGATTATAACAACAAGGAGTCTAAGGTTAGTTCAGCAACATGGGGAAGGCTGGCGCTCGGCTTGCAGACTTCGGGGAAGAATGCTGATATAAGGAAGAATCTGGATATAATAGAGATATACTCAAAGCTTAATCACAGTGCTTTCGGAAAGTTTAACCTCAGCGGGACCTTTCAGTTTAAAACACAGTTTCTGCCGGGGTATAACTACCCTAATGATTCGGTGAAGGTCTCCAAATTCTTCAACCCGGCAATACTGATCTTTGGTTATGGTCTTGATTACAAGCCAAACAAAAGTATATCAATAAACTTTTCTCCTCTCTCATACAAGGGTACATTCGTTCCTGACACTGCGGAAATCAATCAGACAAAGTACGGTATTCCTGCAGACAGGAAGTCGAAGAATGAGATGGGCTCTTACCTGACCATAATCAGCAAGAATAACCTCTATGACAGGGTAACGATGACCAACAGGGTTCAGCTCTTCAGCAACTTCCTGAATAATCCGCTTAATATTGATATTGACTGGGAGATGATTGCGACGATGAATCTCAACTGGTTTACTGACCTGAAGATCAACACCCATCTGATCTATGATGATGACACTGTGCTTCCCGTTTATGATGATGACGGGGAACCTGTTCTCGGTCCCGACGGGAAGCAGAAGAAGGTTCCGAGGTTGCAGTTCAAGGAGGTACTTGGCGTCTCGTTTGTCTTCAGATTTTAAAGGGGCCTGGTGAAGATTCTGAAACGCTTGACGATTTTTCCGCCAAGGCGTTCATATTCCGCCCTCATACGGGTGTTTTCCTCAAGAACGAGATGACTGTCGATGGTGGTCATCTTCTTTCTTATAGCTGATTCCAGTATTTTGGCACCCATGAGTGTGTCAATACCCTGTCCGCGGTATTCCGCCTTAACCCCGCCCAGCATCATGAGAAGTGTTTTTGACGTTAGGGCAGCATAGAGGATAAAGAACAGACCGAATGGATAAAGGTATCCTCCTGACCTCCTGATGCCGCTGCTCAGGTCGGGCATGCCTATCGCGAAGCCAACAAGTGTACCCTGGCTGTTTGATACAATCTTGATAAATTCAGGATTCAGCAGTGGAAGGTAGCGGTTTGCGAATTCCATTTTCTCCTCGTCAGTCAGCGGCACAAATCCGTAAATCTCGGCAAAGGTTTCATTCATAAGCTCAAGGACATCAATAATGTATGGCCTTATCTCTTTCCTTGATCTGAACTCAATAAGTTTAAGGTCCTGTCTATGTGCAACCCGTTCGAAGATCCTTGTGTATAATTCAGGCAATACCTGTGGTATCGGGGCATGGTAGCTGAGTATATCCTTCTTTTTAACATAGCCTGCCTGGCTCAGCAACTCTGGGAGATAGGGGAGGTTTGACACCGAGGTCATAACTGAAGGCACGTCAAAGCCTTCGATCTGAAAGCCCTGGGGGTCTTTGTCGGAGAAGCCCAGCGGGCCTACTATTGCTGTCATTCCCTTTTCTCTTGCCCACTCTTCAACGGCGCTTATCAGTGCATTGAAAACCTCATGGTCATTGTAGCATTCCATGAAGCAGAAACGGCCATGATTCTCCCTGTTGATCTTATTGTATTTATGGCTGATTATCCCCATTATCCTTCCCACCGCCTCCCTGCCGCGCCAGGCGATCAGCATTATTGTGTCGGCATGTTCGAATGCATGGTTCTTATCCCTGTCAAAGAGAACCCATTCATCAGTCCACAGTGGCGGCAGCCAGTGCGGGTCGTTGCGATGTATCTTTTTCGGCAGAAAGATGAAGGTACGGAGCTCTTCCCTGCCCGATACCCTGCGGAGTTCAAGTTTCATCGATAGGCAGAATATAAGGTAAATGTAAAAAAAAATACTATACCATGACGAGGAGGTCAATTATTACCATTACACCGTAAATAAGTCCGGCGACGCCATTTGTGGTGCCAAATGCAAGGTTGACCCTGCTCAGATCGTCGGGCTTCACAATGAAGTGCTGATAGGCCAGAAGCGTAAGGAAGATGAATGCGCCGATCCAGTAAATGACTCGCCCGTCACCTGCCAGCCCAGCGGCCACGACCAATAAGGCCGTTACAGCGTGCAGGAGTAGTGAGACCATGAGGGCACTGCGTCGTGACATAACGGCGGGGATGGAGTAGAGGCCGGTATCGCGGTCGAATTCATCGTCCTGCAGGGCATATATGATGTCGAATCCGCTTACCCATGTCAGCACTATGGCTGAGTAAATAAGCGGCATCAGGGCAAAAGTGCCGGTGACGGCAATATAGGCTCCTATAGGGGCAAGGCTGAGGCCGAGGCCCAGGATAAAATGACATAGCGGGGTAAACCTCTTTGTAAAACTGTAACCGAGGATGACTGCCAGAGCCACTGGCGACAGAGCCAGGGTCAGGCTGTTGATGAATCCGGCAGAAACAATGAACATAGCAGAGCTGGCTATGACGAACATCAGTGCATGCCGCTGAGAGATTTTTCCCGACGGTATCTCGCGGCCGGCTGTCCGCGGATTCAGGCGGTCAAAACGGTGATCGGCATACCTGTTGAAGCCCATGGCTGCACTTCTGGCAAATACCATACATGCAATCATGAGAAGAAAGATCTTCAGGCTGAATCGTTCACCCTCAGCCATTGTTCCCAGGAAAAACCCGACCAGCGCAAACGGCAAGGCAAAGAGTGTATGGCTGAACTTAACGAGAGAGAGATAATCATTCGCCCTTGCCAGCAGCTTCTTCATCATTTCGGGCTTTTATGAATATTTCGTAGTCCTTCCGGCTGTACATTACAAATATCACCTTCTCGGGGTAAGTGTGGTTACCGAGGAACCGCTTTGTCTCTCTGACTGCTATCATGGCAGCCTGGCCTGTGGGGCATCCGCCCAGTCTCAGGCATTCATCGAGCAGCAGCGGGCCTGCAGCCCTGTGAATTGCGCCATCGACACCTCCGCCACCGGCAAGGCTTTCATTTGCAGCATTGACAATGGCATCTGCCTCAACTGATGCTATATCACCCGTTATTACCTCTATGCGTTCTGAAATAATCATCTGAGTGAGGCACCAAACTCGCGTTCAAAGGCCTTTGCCAGGGCGCTCATAACCTTTTCGATGTTCTTGTCAGTAAGAGTCTGCCTGTCGTCTCTGAGGATAAAGCTTACAGCATACGATTTCTTATCGCGTCCCAGCGCATCGCTCTCATATACATCAAAAAGGTCAACCTCACGCAGGATGTTACGTTCCGTTTTAAAGGCCAGTTCGCGTATCTGGCTGAATTTAACTGATCTGTCGAGCAAAAGAGCAAGGTCACGACGTACCCATGGATACCTGGGCAGCTCACTGAATCGTATCTTTCCTGATTTCAGAGTCTTCAGAATATTATCCCAGCAGAGCTCAGCATAGAAGACATCCTGTTTTATGTCAAACATTGAGAGGTATTTCCTTGAAATCGCGCCGAGTGAAGCGATCTCAACGCCGCCGGCAGAATACCTGATTCCCTCCCTGTACCAGCCCGATGACTCGTCAGACTTTGATAATTCATCATCCCTGATGCCAAAGCGTGAGAGCAAAAGTTCCGTATATCCCTTGATATGGAAGAATCCTGCAGGTGCCTCCGCGGCGTTCCATCTTTGTCTGTTGACACTTCCTGTCACGGCAAGGGCAAGTATCTGTCTCTCGCTGTAATTATCTGTTATCTCCAGGGTTTTTTTGTCATGCTTCTTCGCATATACGTATCCAAGTTCATAGAGTTTCAGATCGCTGTTCTGCCTGTTTATGTTCCATGAGACGGTATTCAGCATGCCGGGAAGGAGTGAGAGGCGCATCACGTTCAGATCGCTGCTGAGAGGATTGGCGAGACGTACCATCGATGGCAGATCGAAATCTCCTGTTGTCTCAAACCATGCAGCCGGGGCCAGTGAGTTGCACATGATCTCTGCAAAACCGTTACCGGAAAGCAGTTCAGCCATATTCACAGCCACCTTTTCCCTGTCAGGTTTCTCTGTATAAGAGAGCATCGAGTGCATCTCATTGCTGATGCTGATGTTGTTATAACCGAAAATCCTGAGCACTTCCTCCGTCACGTCGGCTTCACGTGTCACATCGACCCTGTATGCCGGTATCTCAAGTGAAAGGAGCTCGCGTGTCTCCTCCGTGATCCGGATATCAAGGCTGTTGAGTATTGTCTTGACCGTCTCAGGAGGGATCTCTCTTCCAATCAGTCTGTACATCCTGTCAAGTGAAAGTTTCACCACAGCTTTTCTGACGGGTGACGGGTACAGGTCAGTTATCTCACCTGTTATCTCGCCGCCGGCAACTTCCCTGATCAGCAGGGCAGCTCTCTTGAGAGCATAGAGTGTCATTTCAGGGTCGGTACCTCTCTCGAACCTGTATGACGCATCAGTGTGCAGGTCATGACGTCTTGATGTTCTGCGCACTGAGACAGGACTGAATGTCGCACTCTCGAGGAAGAGTGATGTAGTTGTTTCCGTCACCCCTGATTTCAGTCCGCCGAATACTCCCGCGATACACATACCTTCGCTCTCATTGCATATCATCAGATCTTCTGATGACAGCTCACGTTCGTTACCGTCGAGGGTCACGAACCTGGTCTTGTCAGGAAGATGTCTGACAACGACCTTATCTCCTTTTATGGCAGCAGCATCGAAAGCATGCAGCGGCTGGCCTGTCTCATGAAGGACAAAGTTGGTAATGTCG
>JAKEGI010000005.1 GCA_022615595.1 Bacteroidales bacterium
CTGAAAACTGACAACTGACAACAGAAAAAAGGTTATCAGTTATCGGTTATCAGTTTCCCTCTCTCTTTCAGCAGCCGATTCTGTGCCGGTGCATCTTCACCAGGGATGTGTCACCCCTTCAGGGCTCAGAGGTATTGTGGGGGATTACCTCATGCCACTGGTTCCGCCACCGTTGGAGGCCAGAGCCTTCGGCGAAGGCCTCCCGCGGTTATTCACCTGTCGCCCTTGCGGGCTGTAGCTGTGAAAATAGATATGATAACCACTGAAAGCACCGACAGGTGCTGAAAGCTCCGAAGGAGCATCGTCACGGAGAGGCATGAGGTGGCTCTGTCGCCCCTGCAGGGCTCAGAGGTATTGTGGGGGATTACCTCATGCCACTGGTTCCGCCACCGTTGGAGGCCATAGCCTTCGGCTAAGGCCTCCCGCGGTTATTCTCCTGTCGCCCTGCGGGCTGTGGCTGTGCATATAGGTATGATGACCACCAACAGCACCGGCAGGTGCTGAAAGCTCCGAAGGAGCATCGTCACGAAGTGACGAAAGGTGCATAACCCCCGGCGTGAGCCGGGGGCAACTGCAGGGAGGTACCCGGAGCCCTGCAAGGGTGACAGATAATACATAGTTGTAAAATATGTATCACTTTTCATCAACAAGGCAGATATCAAAATCTCGTTTGAAATTTCATTTTTCATGTAATGTTTTTCATCCTGATTCGTCATAGTGGCAGATTAATACATCAAACCTTAAAAACGGACAGTCATGAAAAGAATGGTTTTATTTTGTACAGCGGCGTTGTTTGCCCTCGCACTGAATGCACAGAAGGATGCCCTGGATGACTTTTTTGCCACCTACTCCGGCAAAGATGGCTATACCTCGGTGATCATCAACGGCAACCTCTTCGGCCTGCTTAAGAACTTTGATGATGATCCCGACCTGGCAGATCTCGATGAGAAGATCACCTCAGTAAGGATAGTAAGCCGGGAAAGCGGTTACAGCGGCAGTGAAGATAGCTTCATGTCAGAGCTGAAAGGCGATATCCGCCGCGGGGGCTATGAGGAGCTCATGTCAATAAAGGACTCTGATGACGATGTGCTCATCCTTGTAAAGAGCTCCGGAAGATCAGTCAGGGAACTGCTGATCATCGCCTCCGGCGACAGCGAGGCGGTGATACAGATAAAAGGTAACCTGACACGCGAAGATGTGGAGCGCCTCTCAGAGAATCACGGCGAGGATCTTGCCCGCCTTGAGCTTCTGGAATCATCAGGGAAATGATAACTTTGATGTGTACAGAAAGAGAGGATGACACCCGAAGAGTTCAGGAGAGTGATTCTGCCGGAAGGACGAAGGCTTTATGCTCTCGCCTTCCGCTTCCTGAACAACAGGGAGGAGGCTGAGGATGCGGTGCAGGAGGTGATGATGAAGCTCTGGGAGGATAGAAAAAGGCTGAGAGACTATGCAAACCCTGCCGCCTGGGCAACGACAGTAACCCGTAACATGTGCATAGACCTGCTGCGCAGACGCAGGAAAATGTCACATGAGGAGATTGACTCAGTAATGATGACCGGCAGGGTGGACGAGGGTACCGGGTCAGCCTCTGACAACCGTGAGGCTGCCATGCTCATCACAGGAATAGTGGAACGGATGAAGGAACCATACAGGAGCGCTGTCATACTCAGAGACATGGAAGGATACAGCTATGAGGAGGCAGCCGTTGTCTTGCAGACAAGCGTGGAGACACTGCGGACAACACTCTCAAGGGCAAGAAAGAGTATCCGTGAAGAGTTGGAAAAGATATACAGCTATGGAACAGGAAGAGATAAGGGCACTGCTTGACAGATTCTTCAGCGGCGAAACCACGGAAGAGGAGGAGGCTCAGTTAAGGGAGGCGCTCTCTGACCCGGCCTCTTCACGACTCTTTGCGACTGAGAAGGAGTATCTCTCCCTTATCTCCCGAACAGTCCGGGAGCCTTCTGATGATTTTTTCAAAAACCTCGAGGCTGTCACACACCCTGATAGAAAGATCTACCGTCGTAGTCTCATTCTCAGGTACGGATTACCTGCTGCCGCAGGTGCAGCATTGCTCATCGGCTCATACCTTATTTTCGACAACATGAGGCTCCATGAATGGTCTGACACGTATGACGATCCGGAACTTGCAATGGCCGAGGTAAAGAGCATCCTCACGATGGTCTCGGGCAACATGAAGGCTGCGACCGAGCCGCTGAACCCGATACGCAGCCTTGGCAGAGCGCCGGCATCAATAAAAGAGCTCGGCAGGATCAATGATGCAGTTGGCAACAGCCTTGACAGACTGCACTATCTGAATAACCTTGATAACTCCAGAGACAACAGGGAATGATAAAAAATAATCTTGAGTCATGAAAAAACTTGTTCTTATTCTAATCATTGCAGGATTATCGCTTTCGGCCTTCAGCCAGAGGAGCCCGGTCGATGACCTGTTCGAAAAATACAACGGCAGGGAGGGATTCACATCGGTCTATATATCGTCAAGGATGTTCAGCCTGCTGGGGCGTATTGACACTGAAGATGAGGAGTTTCAGAACCTTGTCTCGAGGATAAAAGGCATAAAGATACTTTCAGTTGACAGTGCCGCAAATGTTTCAGGGGTCAACTTCGTCAGCGAGCTGCAGAAAAAGCTTAACGCCTCCGGTTACGAAGAGCTGATGACGGTGAAGGAGCAGAATGACGAGATACGGTTCATGATCCGTGAGGTCAACGGCAAGATAGCAGAGCTGGTGATGATAACAGGCGGGCATGGAAGCTCGGTGGTATCCATCACCGGTGACCTGGATCTGAAAACAATAGCCAGCCTGTCAGACAATATCGGAATTGAGGGACTGGAGGATCTGGACAAGGTAAAACAGTGACAAGCATAATTCCCCACTCAATAACTCAAAAATTCAATAATTCAATAACTCAAAAATAATTCCCGGCCTCTCTCAGCTGAATGCTGTCAGCAGCATAAAAACAGCTGCAGTCCAAGCACTTCCGGACATATGGCTCCGTCTTTGGTCGTTTATACATTCCGCAAATATTGTACCAACCGAATCCTGCATGAACATTTTTTGCAGACGGATGTTTTTCATCAGCACACACTCATATACTGATGATCAGTAATCTTAACGGCGTAACCACCCCTGATGAACTAATGCAGGCATATACTGCGCTCTTTTTGTTTCTTGGAGGGTCAATATCGCTCTCTCCTGAAGAGAGTTCACTGCCTCATATATGTGACAGTGGGTTGCTGCGAAATCTACCGGTTGAAAGCGGCAACACGCAGTATGAAAAAGCGAGCCGGCTGCTCAGGTCACCCTGCCAGTACAAGTCAACCTGCAACATTACTGTCAGTGCCAACTACAATGCCCTCCTCTCGGAGGACAAAAGCTCAACAGCTTTTCCCGAGGCATCGCGATGGTTCAGCAACAGCACAGATCCTTCGGAATACAGGCAGAAGCTCGAACTGCTTTACAGCAGATACGGGTACAGTCGTGAGCATGGGTGCACCCTCCAGTCAGACCATCTGGGAATACAGCTTCTTTTCATAAACCTGATGATTGAAAAATATCTGACGGAAGACGATTATGAGATCAAGGGGATGATAAGAAAAGACCTCCTTGCCTTCATCAATGATGAGATGCTTGTCTGGCTGCCGCGATGGGCCGAAACAGTATCTGAGAAATCGGTCACAAAGTGCTACACCGGGATCTCAGGACTTATAATCGGCAGTCTTGAAGATGTAAAAGAGATTCTTCTTGATCAGAAGTTGGGATTGTAGAAGCGTCTAATAGCTCCCATGTAGTATTCATTCCACCCCTCAGCAATATTATCATAATCCCCTGCCGGGATATTGGTGTGTTCCACAATAACGTTTGAATTGCCTTCCTTGCCTGAAATCGAGATGGTCACTATCGATTTTACATCATTATCCCCGAAATACCATTCCTGAACCACCTTTCGATCTGGGACGAACTCGATAATCCTTCCGCAGATATCACCGTTCCACATTATGAACTCCTCTCCCGGCACGGAAGGCATCGTTGCAGGATAGCCTGACCATAATTCAATTGTATACGGATTTGTCAGTGCCGCGTAGATGTCTGAAGGCTCGGCGTTTATATGAAATGTTTTCTTGAAGTTTCGCATGGACAAGGTTGAGGTTATGATTGTTCTGCGAGGTATCTTTCGGCGTCAATGGCTGCCTTGCAGCCGCTGCCGGCAGCAGTGACAGCCTGGCGGTATACATGATCCATCACGTCACCTGCGGCAAAGACGCCAGGCACCCTGGTGCGGGTTGAATCAGGCTCAGTGATTATATAACCTGTCTCGTCCGTCTCCAGCCACGGTTTGAATACGTCTGAATTAGGTGTATGGCCTATGGCAAGAAAGAATCCGTCAATATTGATATTAAACCGCTCTTCCTCCGGTGTTCCCTTCTGACGGATGACAACGGCACCCTCCACCCCATTGGTACCGAAGAGGTCATCGACCTGGCATTTCCATAAAATTTCTATGTTTGGCGTATTCATGACCCTGTGCTGCATCGCCTTGCTGGCCCTTAGCACATCCCTGCGGACTATCATGTAAACCTTCCTGCACAGTCCTGCCAGGTAGGAGGCCTCCTCACATGCCGTGTCACCCCC
>JAKEGI010000055.1 GCA_022615595.1 Bacteroidales bacterium
AGGCACACCATTCAACGGACTGGTATACACAATCACACAGGACAAACAGGGCAATATCTGGGTCGGAACGACCAACGGCCTGCTGATCTTCAGCCAGGCTTTCACAGACCCCGCTGCCATAGAGTACACAGCCTGTTTCTTTGACCCTGAAGATGAATCGAGTCTTGCGAACAATGACGTTCACTTTATATACTGTACACCTGATAACGAGATATATGTTGCAACCTTCGGCGGAGGACTGAACAGGGTACTGAACAGCGGAACCCTTGATGAAAAGCCTCGCTTCAAATCATACACCGTAAGGACCGGGGCCCCTGATGATGTCATACTGAGTATTGTGGATGATCTTAACGGCAACCTGTGGGCCAGCGTGCCGCCTCATACACAAACCTTGAACCCGGCGAATATCTGTTCAGGGTAAGATCAACCAACTCAGACGGAATATGGGTAGATAATCAGCGCACTGTAAATATAATCGTCCACCCTTCATTCTGGCAGACCACCCTTTCAAAGATCCTGATGGTGGCGATAACACTGATACTTATTGCCATCACAATCTATATCATATTTACCTTTTACAAGCTCAGGCACAGGGTGGAGGTAGAACAGCTGACCATCGTAAAAAGCAACACGTAACGGATGTTGCGGCTTGTTAACCGGATACTTGACTTCCGCAAGGCACAGAGCAGGAAGATGCGTCTGAGAATTGAGGAATTTCCGCCTGGAAGTTACATCTCGGAAATATGCTCCGACTTCAGGAAAATTGCCGAGGACAAGGGCATCCTCCTTGATGTGAGAGACGAGTCGAACGGAGAAACTGTATGGGCTGACAGCATAACAGGACAGGCGCCTCATGCCTGGGGTAGAGCCATGGGATGGTTTTCAATGGCCATTGTTGATGTTCTTGACTTTATTCCCGCTGAACATCCCGGCCGGGCTGAACTCATAAACATATTCACGGGTATGGTTGACACATTGATTTCAATTCAGGATCCTGTGACGGGAGGATGGTACCAGGTTCCTGACCGGTCAGGCGATGCCGGGAACTATATCGAGACATCATGCACTGCCATGTTCGCCTATTCAGTCTTCAAAGCCGTACGAATGGGTTACCTTGATGAAAATTACCTGCACGTAGCACAAAAAGCCTACAAAGGCCTGATTGACAATTTTATCACTGTCGATGACAAGGGTGTGGTGACACTCACCCGCACCTGCACTGTGGCAGGCCTGGGAGGAGACCCCTACCGAGACGGATCATATGAATACTACATCGGTGAAGAGACCCGCGACAACGATCCCAAGGGAGTTGGACCATTTATCCTTGCCAGCCTTGAATATGAGATGCTTCTGAAATCTGAAATTTAAACATTGTAAAAACATGTCACCTGACAGGGTTCCACCCGTCGTTTCTCTCAAAGACCCTGGCGGGTGTGATTGCCTTTGCTTCCCTGCGGCTCAGCTGGCGGCTCCAGCTCACGCGTGTGCCAGGACTGGCACCCGGACCGGTGCTGCCCTGCTCGGCATACCTGGCTGTCGCTTCATTCGAAGGATTATCCCAGTTATGCCACCCTGCCGGAAGAATATGAGCTCCCATCTCGCACCCGATGAAGATGGTGGCAGCAAAGGGACGCCATGGCCTTCAACAGTGGAGGCAGCTGTGATATACGAGTTTTTTTTGCTGTGTATGTGACATCTTTCAAACCAGGCTGTAGCAGGCCCGAAGATAAAATCAGTGGTGCCCTCGATATAACAATCCTCATAATACTGTCTGCTCTCCTGGTTGGCAGTAAGAAGGGTGTCCTGGTTGCCGAGGAACCTGCATCTGCGGAACACGGCCCTGTCACCGTCGGCATGTACCGCCACTGCCTGCCCCAGAGGCTCGGCATTGTTCTCGAATGTAATATCTTCCGCGATGAATCCCGCCCCCTGTATCCAGATGGTATATGTCCTGAAGGTGCCCATGCTGTTCATCCTGGCGTGATCATTCCATGTGATGATGGTCGTGGCGGCGCTCTCGCCTTTCATCCTGAGAATGGTGACCCACGAGGGGATGACAACCTTCTCGCGGTAAATACCGCTTTTGATGAACATGTGTGTCGTGTCAGACATATAGGCCCTGATCGAATTGACAGCCTCCTGCACAGAGGTGAACTCACCGGTGCCGTCAGCAGCAACGACAATATGGCGTTCCTGCCCGTAAACAAACAGCGGCATGAGAATGAAAAAAAGAATCACTTCAAACCTCTTCATAAGCAATGCTTTTCTGATTTGGAACAGTATGCTAATATATTATTTCTTGCTAATTTTCAACTACTCTTACATCCATAAAATCTGTAAAAATGATAGGAATAGGTAAATATTCAATGGGCCTCGGAGACAGGTTCTCACACCAGGGCGAAGCCCAGATGGAAGCCATCCTCCGGGCTAAAAAGGATTACGGTGTTGAAATTACTCCCGTATGGAACAAATCGAACAGGGAACACAACATTGTCCATTCCGAACCGGCTGACACGAGGGCTGAGGCAGATGCCGCCGTCAGGGCCCTTAATTACAATGGTCCATATTTTGTCGATGCCGATCACATAAACCTCAGTACTGTCGGACGGTTTATTGACCACTCTGACTTCTTCACCCTTGATGTAGCCGATTATATAGGCAAAAAGGCGGCAGACACTGACATTGAGGGTTTTGTCGAGGCACACATGTCATTCTGCGGTCACCTGCAAATCGCGGGCATTAGTGACCGCTTCGCAGTCACTGAAACCTATCTCAGGGAGTTCGCTGAAAAATTCCTTTTTGCCATCAATGAGGCTGCCGCTATTTACAGGCACATTGTCTCTGTCAAAGGCGAAGGCACATTTGTCACAGAGGTTTCAATGGACGAAGTTGACCAGCCGCAGCAGCCGCTTGACATGCTTTTCATCCTCAAGGGGCTGGCTGACCTGAAGGTGCCGGTGCAGACAATAGCACCTAAATTCACCGGCAGATTCAATAAAGGGGTCGATTATGAGGGTGACCCGGTACAGTTTGGCAAGGAATTCGAAGAGGACATCCTTGTCATCGATTATGCAGTCAAAAAATTCGGACTGCCGAAGAACCTCAAGCTGAGTGTCCACTCCGGGAGCGATAAGTTTTTTATCTACCCTGTAATGGGTTCAATTATCAGGAAGCACGACAAGGGGATACACATCAAGACAGCAGGGACCACATGGCTTGAGGAGGTCATTGGCCTCTCCATCTCCGGTGAGAGCGGGCTTACTATCGCAAAGAGCATCTACAGGAATGCTTTTAAAAGAAGGGAAGAGCTATGCGGCCCTTATGCAACAGTCATCGATATCAAACCGGAACTCCTCCCCTCTCCTGACACTGTTGATACATGGAGCGCTGCAGAATTCGCAGATACACTGCGTCATGTGAAGGAGAATCCACGCTACAATCCCGGCTTCAGGCAACTGATACATGTCGGTTACAAGGTCGCCTCAGAAATGGGGGAAGAATATACTGCCGCACTGAAATCAAACAGGGATGTCATCGCCTCATGTGTGACGGAAAACATCTTTGACCGTCACATAAGGAGGCTTTTCGGAGTATAGGTTTCGCTCCGGCATTCTTAAAGTGGCAGGGCGAACAGCACGATCTGAAGTTTTTTAATCAGGTGATCTCTCTCAACATCTGATTGTTAAATGAACCTTTCCGGACTTTCCGCGGTCACTGCCCTGAAAAAATATCTCAACTATTTTGCAGTTATGATATTTTTCAATAAATTGGTCGACCAGATTTTCCTTTAATTTTACTCCCATTAATATGGACCTACTTGAAAAGCCCGGACTGATAAAAGCAGACAATACTGTTGACAGTATAATAAGGCATATAAGGAATTCCATTGTTATTGGCAGGATTAAACCGGGAGACAGACTCCCGTCGGAAAGACAACTTTGTGAGCAGTTCGGTGTAGGAAGGACGACAATCAGGGCCGCCATAAAGAAACTGGAGGTTTTCGGCATTCTCAAAACGAATCCTCAGAGCGGATCAGTTGTGCTTGGCATCGATTTGGCTGCAATGGAGGGATTGCTGACTAATGTTATAAGGCTGGAAAACAATGAGTTCAGCCAACTTGTTGAAACCCGTGTCCTGATGGAGACATATGCATGCCGGCAGGCAGCCCTCAGACGCAAGACTTCAGACATTGATGAGTTGGAACAGGCACTCGACCGTTACAGAGGAGTTGTTGAGAATAACAAGACTGGTGTTCATGAAGATTTTTCCTTTCACCTGAAGATAGCAGAGGCCAGTCAAAACCAGGTTATCAGATCACTTCTTCTTATAATTATACCCGATATAATTAAGATCTACAGGGAATTAAATGTTTGCGGTGCCGGACGCTTCAGAAAATCGCTTGACGAACATGTTGTGATCCTTGAATGCATCGTTAGGCAAAGGGCTGAGGATGCAGAAGCTGCAATGAGAATGCATCTAAAGGATGTAATGGAGTTCAGCCGCAACTATTCCCCCGAGCTAAATCAGAATAACCAGATTTAAAATGACGACCCTAAGCAAGAATATCTCCCGGACTCTCCTGTTTGTTACATGCCTGCTGGCAGGATCATCCTTGTCCGGGCAGCTGAAAGAAGCCCCGTATGACCATGTGGTATCAGATGAAGAGTTGGTTATGCTTCTCAATACTTCAGCCGATCCGGCACTTGAAGAAATACAAAAGAGCTTCCTTGCAGGAAGAAAGGATCAGTCTTTGGAACAGTTAGCCGGATACTTCAGGGAGAAACTGGCAGTGAGGTATTTCTTCAGCTGGAAGGATTTTGACCAAAAGTTTAAAGAATATAACAGGCTATATTCCGGAAGAAAAAGCACCCATCAGGAAGATGCCCGGGAACACATGGAACTTTATCCTGCATACGTCAAATGGAAAATGCCGTTTACCAACCTTAAGGGAGAGAACGTTGCGGCATATCCCTACCGTCATCTTACCAGGCAGGAAAAAGCAATAGACATTGCGCTTCTGTACTGCTACACGAATGACTCCGTACTCCTTAATTATATACCTGAGCAGGCAAGGTCACTTAACGAAGCATTCAATAAGGGGCTTGTAGAAACCATTGAGGATGGAAATGGCGCATTTGAGGCCTTGCATGCCGGTAAGCGGATGTACCACTGGCTGTTTGTAAACCAGGTATTTCTGGCATCAGACCGTTACACCTGGCGGCAGCAGATAGAGATGATAAGGACTTTTATTCATACTGCCGCCCAGTTGGAGAAGAATAACAGGGCATACAAAGTAGGTAATCACCAGACACTTGGTGTCAGTGCACTGGCGCAACTTGCGATCCTGTTTCCCGAGATAAAGGGTAGCGATCGTTGGCTGAAAACCTCTTTTGCCAGACTTGAAGAACATCTTGAAAGGGAGATTTACCCTGACGGATTTCAGTTTGAGAGAACCGTTCATTATCATATCGCAGATATTGAAAACTACTTTTATCCATGGCAGCTGGCAAGGAGAAACAACCTCCAGCTGAGCCCTCTCTGGGACCAGAGGATGAAAGGTATGTTTGATGCTCTCATTAAAATTGCCACTCCTGACAAAAGTCTGCCTGTCCTGCAGGATGACACTGAAGAACCCTGGGCTGAATACAATGAACTGGAAGAGGTGATGGCCTTCGGCACCGCTTTATATAATGAACCTTCGTTCAACTATTTTTCTTCAGGTGAAATCTCATATTCTCTCTTCTGGTATTTTACTCCGGAACAGATTGCTGCCCTCTCTTCCTCAAAGAAGGAATATCCCCGGTTTGGCTCAACAGAGCTGGCAAACACCGGATACTATGTCATGCGCGAGGGCTGGGATGATGAAGATAAATATATGATCATTGCTGCCGGACTGACTCCTGAGAAGCCGGATCATCAGCATGGTGATATGCTCGGGATTCAGGCCTATGCATACGGCCATTACATCCTGCCGAACTACCAGGTAAGGTACTCCCTGCCTGATCTCGAGCCATTCAAGAACTCATGGGTGAAAAGTGTTTGCACCATGGACTCTGTTCCGCAAGGGATTAGCTGGAACCAGAACAGCAGCGGATTCGGCAAATGGAATGAACTGCCTGTTCCAGAGGTTATCACCTGGCATAAAAGCAGGACACTTGACTATTTTGCCGGCAGACATGACGGATACAGTGAGAAGGGTGCGGTGGCATACAGACAGATCTTTTTTATGAAGAATGATTTCTGGATTATCCGTGACCGGTTTGTAACAGATGGGATTCATAGTTACCAACAGATATGGCAGGGACACTACAGCACCGAACTTGAAAACCGGCATATAAGATCAGTCTTCTATGACGGAGCCGGGCTCGATATAGTTCAGCTTGCCAACTCTGCTGATACAATCACCGGGTCGTTAATGAGGGGTAAAGGGCACACTTCCTTTACCAGAGAGTGTGGTGGCGGTGATATCTTCACAACCCTTCTTTATCCTTTTGAGAACTTCAATGATCGCATACCGGAGACTGATTATTCAAAGCTAAAAGGATGGAACATTGTTACAGATCACGATCCTGACCATCAGTTGAAGGGCGAAGTATCATCTGATGCTTCTCTTATTGTTTTCAGGGAGGGAAACTATCTCTTTCTTGATGCTTCAAAAGTGAAGATTAAGGGTAATGAGATCCTTATCAGCAATGGAATGTCTGACCTGTGGATAACTGCTGGCACCGATAAGCTGGATGTACTTAACGCAGGTATCGGACCCTTGAATTTCGCCTTTAAGGGTGTCCGTACAACTTTAAATGCCGGTGAAATGACCACACTCACTATTAAATAACTTATCCGGATAATGGCGCTGGACATCAGATAAAGAGTATAAAATGAAATACCCTATCCTTATTGCTTTCTTCTTTGTCATTGCAGCAGGGTGCTGTCTGACAGGAGAAAAGACCGCAGGTTCAGTTGAAGAATTGCATAAAATAATAGCTTCTGCACAACCCGGTGACCAGATATGGCTTGCAAACGGAGTATGGGAAGACGCCGAACTGTTGCTTAATGCCAGAGGTACGGAAGAGAAGCCCATTTTAATCTCAGCAAGGGAAAAGGGGAAGGTCGTTCTGACAGGCAATTCCTGCATGAGGATATCGGGCGAGTACCTTGAGATATCAGGCCTGCTCTTCAGTGATGGCTTTACCCCGACCGGAGAGGTTATCTCATTCCGTGAAGGCACAGGCGTATATGCAAATCATTGCCGTGTCACAGAATGTGTCGTAGACGGTTTCAACAATCCAGAAAGGTTCGCATCAGAGACATGGGTTGGAATGTATGGGAAAAACAACAGGGTTGATCACTGCTCATTCCTCAATAAGCGCAATCATGGAGTTACATTCACTGTTTTTCCGATCGATTCAGCCTGCCAGGAAAATAATCACCTGATCGATCATAATTATTTCGGCTACCGCCAGACCCTGGGCTCTAATGGCGGTGAGACGATGCGCCTGGGAACCAGCGAGTTTAGCATGTCAACCTGCGGCACTACTGTAGAAGCCAACTACTTTTACCGCTGTAACGGCGAACTGGAGACAATCTCAAACAAAAGCTGCGGCAACACCTTTAAAGACAATACTTTCTGGGAGTGCGAAGGCACTCTCACATTCAGGCATGGGAATGACAACCTGGCAACAGGGAATTTCTTCTTCGGAAACGGAAAAGTCAACACCGGTGGAATTAGAATAATCAATCAGCGCAACAGCGCAATCAACAATTACCTCTACGGTCTGACGGGGTATCGACTGCGAGGCGCCCTCGTAATAATGAATGGCGTTCCGAACTCACCAATAAACAGGTATCACCAGGTCGTTGATGGCAAATTCCTTAACAATACATTCGTTGACTGTGACTTTATACAGCTGTGTGCCGGGAGCGATGCCGAAAGGTCTCTTCCGCCTGTAAATTCATTGATTGAAGGCAATATCTTTTACCACTCTGAAAGTAAGGAGTTATTCACGGCATATGATGATATAAGCGGAATAACCATCAGAAATAATTTCTCAAACCTGCCGTCTGCAGTGATTCCCGAAGGAATAGAAGTTAAGGAGATGACCCTGACAAAAAATGAGAGCGGTGTCTTCATCCCTGACTTCTCCGGTGGCGGTGGCTCCGGTTGCAGCTATACCGCGCCTGTTGCGACATCTGAAAATACAGGAGCCCCATGGTATCCAAAAGATGAAAGATCAACTGATTTCGGTACCGGTCGGGAAATTAATGTCGAACCCGGATTGAATACCCTGGCAGATGCGATTAAAATCGCCGGGCCTGGCGATGCTCTTATCCTCGTCGACGGAGAATATCTCTCAACAAGGGATATGGTCATATCATTTCCATTGACAATAGCAGCAGCATCAGCTGATGCAAAACCGGTTATCACCAGTGAGAGGACTGATATGTTCACCATAGCAAACGAAGGCGCCATGAAACTAAAAGGTGTGAGTATCAGCGGTATGAGATCGCCAGATAATGCAGGGAACAGCATAATCACAACATCAAGATATTCAATGAATTGCAACTACAAGCTGATAGTCGAGAATTGCACAGTTGAAGATCTTAAAGTGAACCACTCTTTCCGTTTTTTCAGGATTTACGGCCATACATTTGCCGACAGCATTGTGCTGAGAAATTCCGTCTTTAAGAATATCTCCGGCAGCATCCTTGAACTGAATAAGGAGACTGATGATCTTGGAATCTATAATGCTGAATATGTAATTATTGAGAATTCCGTGTTTGACAGGGTTGAAGGCTCTGTTCTTGATTCATACCGCGGAGGAACTGATGAAAGCACATTCGGTCCAAACGTCATAATTGACCATTGCATTTTCAACGAATCAGGGAACGGCAGGAGGAACAAATCCGGTGCGGTGGTATCCCTGCACGGAGTACAGGTTGCCACGATTGCAAACTCGATCTTTAACATGAGCTCAGCCTTATCAGTTTTTCTCACTGTAGGAGATCCGGTAACCCATATCACGAACAATAATATCTTTCCGTATGCAGCAGTCAAAACGAACAGCAAGGGTCTGAAAACGGTGAACACGAGCAGCTGCAGATGCGACTTTCAGGGTAACACCTGGTTTCTTGTAAATGATTCGCCACTGAAGAAAAGTGCAGATGATGGCAAGGATAAGGGTATCAATGCAAAAGAAAATACTTGATGGTGATGAAACGACTTCACTTTTTCCGGACTGCCGGTATGCTTTCAATATTTCTGATCATTTTACCGGCCATCAGCATTCATTGCCACCGTCAGGGTGAAGAGACAATCAGCGGCTCAGTGCACCCGTTGCTGATACTTGAAAAGAATGATGTTGAAGCAATTAAAAAGGGAATACTTAAGTACACCCTGCTGAATGAATCATTTCATGCAAGCAGGCAAATAGCTGACAAGGCAATTGAGGAAGGCATCAGCGTACCTGTCCCCAAAGATCCCGGTGGTGGTTATACGCACGAACTCCATAAAAATAATTACGTGGCCATGTATCATGCAGGGCTGGTGTATCAGTTGACCGGTGAAAAAAAATATGCTCTTTTCGTCCGCGATATGCTCCTGCAATATGCCGACCTTTACCCTGCACTTGGGCTTCATCCGGAAAGCAGGGGCTCAGGACCGGGAAAACTATTCTGGCAGGGTCTGAATGAGTCTGTATGGCTCGTTTATACAATCCAGGCTTACGACTGCGTTTATGACTTCATAAGTCCGGATGACAGAAAAAAAATTGAGGCCCAGTTGTTTCACAAAATGGTCAGCTTCTTCACGGAGGAAGACAGCTATTCATTTAACAGAATACACAATCATGGTACCTGGACTGTAGCTGGTGTTGGAATGACCGGACTTGTACTGGATGAACAGAAATATGTTGAGATGGCTCTCTACGGTACAAGGCTTGACAGCACCGGAGGTTTTATGAGGCAGATAAATGATCTCTTCTCACCTGACGGTTTTTATTCAGAGGGGCCTTACTACCAGAGATATGCCATTATGCCATTCATCATTTTCGCAAAAGCTCTCGATAACAACAGACCCGGATCAGGCATCTTTGAGTATAAGGACGGGGTACTTGCAAAGGCTGTAACCACATTGATCCAGCTTACTGACAACAATGGACGGTTCTACCCGCTGAATGATGCCATGAAAGAGAAATCACTTGATTCACCCGAGCTGGTCTATGCTACTAATATTGCCTATAGTCTTACTGGCCACCAGGAATTGCTGGCTGCCGCCCGTCAGTCAGGCCATGTCATGCTCAGCC
>JAKEGI010000056.1 GCA_022615595.1 Bacteroidales bacterium
AGCGGTTCTCCCTTTGCTGCCCGCTCCGCTGCTGATAAAATCCGTCCGGCTGTTTCATGATCGGCTTGCTGGTCACCGAAGGCAAGCTGCCGGGCACTGCCCATGCCTGTGTACTCGCCAATGATAACCGATGCCATTGCCTCTGCCTCAGCCTGTTGCCACAGGCCAGACAGCAGGTGTGCCACATGACGACGTAATTCGGTTATTGTTTGTACCTTTTCGGCCATGATTCAAAGATAGGAAATTGAACCTATGGCTCATTCTGACGACTTTATCTATATGCGGCGCTGCCTTGACCTTGCGGTAAGGGCGGAAGGCAATACATCACCCAACCCGCTCGTCGGTTCGGTCATCGTGCATGAAGGCACGATTATCGGAGAGGGATACCACCTGAGGGCAGGCACTCCGCATGCAGAGGTGCATGCAATAAATGCCGTCGCTGATAAGAGCCTGCTGCCGCATTCAACGCTATATGCCAGTCTTGAACCCTGTTCTCATCATGGACGCACCCCTCCATGCACTGACCTGATAATCAGGAGCGGCATAAAGCGTGTTGTGGTTGGCACAGTTGATACAAGCCTCAAAGTTGCCGGAAGGGGAATAGAGAAGATGATGGCATCAGGTATTGAGGTCGTTGCCGGAGTAGCGGAGGATGAATGCCGGTGGGTTAACAGGAGGTTTTTTACCTGGCATGAAAAAAAACGGCCATATGTGATACTAAAATGGGCCCGGAGTGCAGACGGATACATCGACTTCAACCGGTCACCGGGTGAAGCCGCAGAGCCTCACTGGATAACAGGAATGACAGAGAGAGTACTCGTCCATCGCTGGAGGGCGGCAGAAGATGCCATCCTTGCCGGAGGCGGAACAGTAAGGGCGGACAATCCGTCACTCGATGTGCGCCTATGGAGAGGGAAAAACCCCGTCAGGGTGATCGTTAGCCGCAGCGGAGACCTCGACCCCGGATCAAAGATATTCAACACGACAGCAGATGTGATCCTTTTTACACGGAACTGGGATGTCTCATTCCAGAACACGCTGGTGATATATCTTAAAGAAGATCAGGACTTTATCAGAGAAGTACTGAATACCCTCCATCAGATGGGCATTCAGTCACTCTTTGTCGAGGGCGGTGCATTCATAATAAAAAGCTTCATTGCCTCAGGACTATGGGATGAAGCCTGGCGCTTCACCGGAAAGAAGAATTTCGGCGGAGGCGTCCCCGATCCTTTTTTTTCTTTCACTGCCGGCAGATCATACCGTTTTAAGAACAGTCTTCTGGAAACAGCCTTGAATTTTTGACTAAACTCACTTTTTGATATGTTAATAACTGATTTTTTGTTGTTAATAAATAAATTTTTGTATTTTTGATATCCCATTTTATAAATGAGCTAAAATCATGAAACGAGGATTCTCAGTTCTTGTAATTGTTCTCTTCACAGCTGGATTGACTCTTTCCGGGCAGACTGCCCGCAAATACATCAAGGCCGGTGAAGAGTTTGTCAGGAACGGTATGTTCGATGATGCCATCGAACAGTTCTCAAGGGCCATAGATGAGGCTCCGGCATCGCCTGACGGATATGTTAACAGGGCAGGTGCCTACGAATCAACAGGCAACTACGGGCTTGCATATGATGACTACCACAGGGCGGTAAATTTCGAATCTGATGACCCGGGTATACTTTATAACCTGGGCAGAATGTGCAATAAGCTTGCTGGTGCCGAGGGCGCAACGAATGCCGAGAGAGAGAGGTATTATCTCGAGGCTGTGGAAGTTCTGCAGAAAGCCATCGATGCCGAATACCGGAACGGAAAGCTGTATACGGAAAAGGTTGTTTCGCTGATCGGTCTTGAATTGTGGGACAAGGCGCTGGGCGCCTCTGACACTGCCATTCAGATGAGAGATGACGCAATCAACTATTATTACCAGGGGATCATCTACCAGAGGATGAAGGATGACAACACGGCCAGGAGACAGCTTGAGAAGGCAGTGACAAAGGATAAATATCTGTCAGTCGCCAGGCTTGAACTCGCCAGGGTCCTTATCCGCCAGGGCGATGTCAACAGTGCTCTGGGTCAGTGCCAGGTGGTCATCTCTCAGGATGAGAAATATGTCGATGCCTATCTGACACGGGCAACGGCTTATCAGGCAAAGCTTGACTACCCTTCGGCAATAAATGACATAAGCACTGCCATACTTCTAGAACCGGCTAGGAAAAGCCATTACGTTAAGAGAGGCATATATTACCAGAACTTTAACCAGCATCTAGCCGCCATAAACGACTTTACAAAGGCCCTGGCGATAGATCAGTATCAGTCTGAGGTCTATCTCCTCCGCGCAAAGTCATACGAGGAGATAAATGACTTCGAGAAAGCCGGGTCTGACTATGCAAAAATAATATCGCTGAGTGAGGACAGCACTCCCGCCAGGAAGCTTATGGCTGAGGCGAACGAGAGGCTGTTCATTATCAACCGCGAGACAGGCAGCCCGGAGATATTAATAGAGTCTCCGACGATAATCGAAGGCCGCGAGATTGAAGTGGGGGTTGACCGTACGAGCGTGCTTGTCACCGGCAAGATAAGTGACAAGAGCCTGCTGGCTGAGTTCTCCATCAACAATGTCCCGGTCATGTATGAAGGACGCAGCGGAACCATTCCATTTACCGCTGAAGTGGGGATATCATCTGACGAGATTGTCAGAATAGTGGCACGCGATGTTTATAACAACGAGAGTGTACTTACATATCGCATCAGGAGGACTGAGACAGATGCGCCTGTGATACAGATTCTCACGCCCTATGTCTCAGCCGGCGAGGCGCTTGTCATTGACAGTGTTGCCACCAGCATTGACATAGAGGGCAAGGTGTTTGACCAGAACCTCATCAAATCCGTAAAGATTGACAACATCAGTGCACAGTTCTCGCAGGATAACCTTAACCCGTCATTCATAGCCAGGGGCATTGATGTCAGGAACAATGACAAGGTAACGATACTGGTTGAAGACAAATATGGCAACCGGACAATCAGGGATTACCCCCTGAACCGCAACGGCAGCACTATTTCCGCATCCAATCCGATGGGGAATACCCTTGTGGTGTTCATTGAGAACAGTGACTATGAGAATTTTGCCATTCTTGAGGGACCGCAGAAGGATGCAAACCTGATCACCGGGGTCCTTGAAGACAATTATCAGGTCCTGCCCATACGAAGACTGCGTAACCAGACCAAGCAGCAGATGGAAAAGTTCTTCTCCATTGATCTTCGTGATGAGGTGCGTGCAAGGCAGATCAAGTCACTCGTGATATGGTTTGCCGGCCATGGCAAGTTCATCAATGACGTTGGCTACTGGATACCTGTTGACGCACGCCGTGACGAGGAGTTCACCTACTACAGTCTCAACACCCTCAGGGCTTCCATGGAGACATACATGAATTACCTTACCCATGTCCTTGTTGTGACCGACGCCTGTGAGTCAGGCCCGAGCTTCTACCAGGCAATGAGGTCAGATACCAAAGCCCGTGACTGCGCTGACTGGAAGGCCACGCAGTTTAAGTCGAGCCAGGTCTTCTCCTCTGCCGGATATGAGCTTGCCATTGATGACTCACAGTTCACCCGTACCTTTGTCGGTGCTCTGCGCGGTAACCCGAACACCTGCATCTCAATAGACGAGATTGCTACCCAGGTTACCAGGGCTGTTACACAGAACAACCGTCAGAAGCCAAAGTTCGGAAAGATAACAGGGCTCAAGGACGAAGACGGAACATTCTTCTTCGTAAAGAAATAACCTGATGCAGGGAAGAAGAGGCTTTTGCGTAACATTTTCAGTTTGTTCATTAGCCTGGCTGCTTCTTTTCCTTGTTGCCACCCCTCGCAACGCCGCAGGACAGAACTATTACTTTCAGCATCTGAGCTCAAAGGAAGGGCTCAGTGCATCAAAAATCTATACAGTCATTCAGGATGCAAACGACTTTATCTGGTTGGGGACAGGCAGCGGGGTGACACGTTTCGACGGCCTGCGGTTTGAGAATTTCTCAACATCTGACGGACTCGCTCCCGGGGGAGTGAAAAGCATACTCGAGGACAGCTTCGGTCGTATATGGATGGGCCACATCGGTGGAGGCATGTCACTGTTTGAGGATGATGTTTTTAAGAGAGTATCCTTCTCCTCGGTAATGTTCTCAGGCCCTGACTCAGTAAGGGTGGCAGATGCCGACGGACCTGTCTATAACCTGCGGGGAGACGTGACTGGTATCATGGAATTTGACAGGTATCTCTGGATTGCAACATCACTCGGCGGGGCGCTGAAGCTCGATGAACCCGAGCCGGGTGCCACCGTCATGACCGGACGACAATACCTTGGACGTGACGGACTGAGCAATGATGCGTTCGGGTTTCATACTGACAGTGGCGGCAACCTATACTGCATCACCGATGTCGGGATCAGGAGGTACAATTATAACACTGACCGTTTCGATCCCTACAGCCCTGAGGGCCTGACAAAGTACTTCCTTACCATCACAATGTTTGAGGATTCTAAGGGCAACATGTGGTTCGGGACTTATAACGGAGGCCTTTACAAACTCGACAGTGAGAGTGGTAAAATGGATATCTATGACACCCGTAACGGCCTGTGGGGGAACTTCGTTACTTACGTAACCGAAGACTACAGGGGCAATATCTGGGCATCATCAATGGAAGACTGGGAAAGCAAAGGAGGGATCACCGTCTTCTCACCTGACGGATCAATTGTCTTCAACAGTGCAAACGGGCTCAATTCACTCCACCCTCTGTGCATGCTTGAAGACAAGGAGAAGAATATACTCATTGCCGACAGGGATGCAGGGTTGTTCATCTATAAGGGAGATCACCTTACCTCTTATAACGCACCTCAGTTCCTGCCGTCAAATGATGTATCATCTATTGCCCAGGATCAGACAGGCAGGTACTGGTTCGGCACACGCGAAGGATTGTCAGTTTATGACCCGGAAGAAAAGGAGGGGGGCAGTACGGACCTGACAGGCCTGCCCGCCAGCCTTCAGGGGAAACAGATAAACATTATCAAACCCGACAGTGACGGTGATGTCTGGATAGTGACGGCTGAGGATGAGATCTTCTGGTATGATCTGGAGGAAAAAACATGCCGGTTTGATCTTGACCTGAATGCAAAACTGCATTCGCTCAGGATTGCAGCGATTGAGACAGATATTTACGGGAATCTCTGGATCGGTACTCATAAGGCTCTCATTTCATGGAATGCAGACACCAGGGAGAGCAGTACATTTACCGAGGGTCATGGCCTTACAGGCAACAATATAACTTCGCTGTATACAGACAGCAACGGGTTTCTCTGGATCGGCACGGAGGAACGAAACGGGCTTACCAAGCTCCATCCTGGTAGATTAATATTCACCCCGGTCGATTTCGGTGCTGACGTAAGGCCTAACGCCATTGCCGGGACACCTGACGGAACCATCTGGGTAGGTACAATAGACGGCCTTTACGGTCTTCGTGCAGACACTGTGTGGAAGAAGCTGACAGAGGCTGACGGGTTGCTGATGAACTCCATTAACCTGCTGCAGTCAGATAATGCCGGAAACCTTTATGTCGGAACAAACCTGGGGCTGAACAGATATGACACTTCAACCGGCAAGCTCTCTTCATTCACCGAGAAGAACGGGTTTACAGGAATTG
>JAKEGI010000057.1 GCA_022615595.1 Bacteroidales bacterium
CTGCATCTTGACAAATCTCTTGAACACAAAGAGGGCAAACCGGCTATACTTGAGATGCGACGTCATTTCTCAAGCTATTTCAAGGGGCTTCCCAACTTTAAGGAGACCAGGCTCAGGCTCCTTACCTCGCCCGATGTGAATGAAATAAGGGAGATAATTGAAGAGATAAGGGAAAAATGGGGTTCCTGCCGGAGTGAAGATCTAACCGGAATATTTGGTATCTGATCCTGTTTCTGCGTCAGGTCTGCGAGGCACTGCAATCCTGCCATACAGCTTTCTTACATCCTTCCATCCGTAGACTACAGCCATCAATGCAATAAACAGCAGAGACATTACCACCAGCCCTGCAAAATCCTGCCACGGGTAAATGTTTATCTGCTCATACATTGCCGGCGTCTGAAGAGCTGAGTCCTTATGCGTCACAAATACAAAGAGGAACATGTTGTTGGCCGTATGTGCACCAATGGCCAACTCCGTTCCATCATCCATCAATGTAAGCACTGCGAAAACAAGCCCGAAAAAGACATATTGCGGTATCATTGTAAGAAAACCGTATTCCTTTACTTCCGGGTTAAGGGCATGCATGAGGCCAAAGAGAAGTGATGAACCTACTGCAGGAAGCCAGCGGTTTCGTGACAATACTGCAAAACCCTGGATAAGATATCCTCTGAAGAGAAGCTCCTCAAACCCCGCCTGGAAAGGTATCATGACCATGGCAATAATTGCCAGCGTTATCAATGATTTTGAGGTGTTGCTGAGGATGAAGTTCCCCGGATCATTCCTTAACGACCAAATAAGCCATACAGCTGAGATTGCCATCCAGACCAGTGCTGAGAGAAAGATTCTTCCCCACCTTATATTCCGCCCTCCGTTGACCACACTCCCGATGCTTCTCTGGTTAAGCGGCCTAATTATCAGAATAAATGCGAAGAAGGCCAGAACAAATGGAAATACTGTCAGGGCGAAGCCCAGGTTCAGGTTTATTCCTATGGCTTCAAAATCAGGCATACCACCCTTTGTGGGGAGGTCTCCTGCCCCGGAATATGCAAACATAACCACAATTAGTGGTATTGCGCCAATGGTATTTGAAACCAGGAAAGGAATGATGGTTCCTATGAAATATCGCCAGATGGCATTCTTCCCCATGAAGGGAGCTGTCAGGAAAGCACTGTCGCCCTGACCGTTGTAATTTTCGATAGTATCTGTTCTCATATTCCCTAAAACTCTGAGCCAGGCCTGGCAGGATAATCGATTGAGTAATGAAGGCCCAGGCTCTCCTGGCGGTTCTGTGCCATTTTTATCACTAGGTAACCGGCTGCTATAAGATTACGCAGTTCGATGAGCTTCCTTGAGAGAGTTGACCTGCGGTAGAGATCTTCAGTCTCCTGGTATATTATTTCAAGACGTGTCTTTGCCCTTGCCAGCCTCAGGTCAGACCTTACTATGCCCACATAGTTACTCATTATCATCTGCATCTCCCTGTAATTCTGTGTTACCAGCACCATCTCCTCAAGATGGGTTGTACCATGATAGTTCCATTCGGGTATCTTCTCCTCAAAATTCAGATCAGCGATACGCCCTGATGCATCGTCAGAAGCTCTGTGAGCGTAGACTGCTGCCTCGATGAGCGAGTTTGATGCCAGCCTGTTTGCTCCGTGCAGACCCGTAGAGGAGACCTCGCCGATGGCATAAAGACGGTCAATCGAGCTCCTGCCGTTCAGGTCAACCTTCACTCCACCGCATGAGTAATGAGCAGCGGGCACAACAGGTATCATCTGCCTTGTTAAATCAATGTCTATCGAAAGGCATTTCTCATAAATGTGAGGGAAGTGTGACCTGAGTTCCTCAGCGCTGAGATGAGTGCAGTCAAGATAGACAAAGTCATCACCCCTGAGCTTCATCTCATGGTCTATTGCCCTGGCAACAACATCACGCGGAGCTAGCGATCCCCTGACATGATACCTCTGCATAAACTTCTGCCCCGCACTATTGCGCAGTTCGCCGCCGAAACCCCTCATGGCCTCGGTGATCAGGAAGGAGGGCCTTTCATTCGGGTTATAAAGCGAGGTGGGATGAAACTGGATGAACTCCATATTTTCAATGATCCCGTTGGCACGGTGAACCATTGCAACACCGTCACCGGTAGCTACCTCAGGATTGGTGGTTGTAAGGTAGATATTACCCAGTCCTCCTGTGGCCAGAATCGTTGTCTTTGCAAGGAATGTTTTAACCTTATTGTCACTTAAATCAGCCACATAAGCGCCAAAACACCTGATATCCTTCCACTCCCTGGTAACATACTCACCCAGGTTGTGCTGCGTAAGCAGGTCTATGGCAAAGTGATTTTCGAATATTTCAATGTTTTGGTGTTCCCTTGCTTTTCTGATAAGCACCCTTTGCACCTCAGCCCCGGTTGAGTCTTTATGATGAAGAATCCGGTGTTCGGTGTGCCCTCCCTCCATTGCCATGTCAAGCCTTCCGTCATCCTTCCTGTCAAACTCAACTCCCATCTCTATGAGTTCCCTGATCCTGTCAGGGGCTTCGCTGACAACCATCCTCACGACCTCTTCCTTGCAGTAACCTGCACCTGCCACCAGCGTATCCCTCACATGTTTGTCAATGTTGTCAGGCGGATACATGACTGTGGCTATACCTCCCTGGGCATAATTGGTATTGGTGTCAGCCAGGCCCGCTTTGGTCACCACGCATACTTTGCCGTGTGCAGCCGCCTTCAGCGCAAATGAAAGTCCGGCCATGCCGGAACCGATAACAAGAAAATCACATCTAACCTTCATCCGAAGTCATCCCAGAGGTGGAAAACAAAGATACAAATTGATTTCAGACATCCATGCAGATTGTAAAACAGCGGATTTTGATATACTTTTGCCCGGTCATTACGCAGAACCCAAAATCAGGATGGCTCAGGAAGATATCTTTAAGAAGTTAGTGTCTCATTGCAAGGAGTACGGTTACGTTTTTCCCTCAAGTGAAATATATGACGGCCTCGGGGCTGTATATGATTACGGTCAATATGGGGTTGAACTTAAAAACAACATCAAAAAATACTGGTGGGACAGCATGGTTTTGCTGAATGAAAATATTGTCGGGCTTGATTCCGCTATATTCATGCACCCGACAACGTGGAAGGCATCAGGCCACGTTGACGCATTCAATGATCCGCTGATTGACAATAAAGACAGCAAGAAAAGATACCGGGCCGACGTGCTGATTGAGGAGCAGCTGGCTAAGCTTGAAGAGAAGATTGAAAAGGAGGTTGAGAAGGCCAGGGCACGGTTCGGGGAAAAATTTGATGAGGCTCTCTTCAGGTCAACAAACCCGAGGATAGTTGAGACAAAGGAGAAGTATGACAATCTCAACGGCAGGTTCGTTGCAGCATTGACTGAAGGCAATCTCACCGAGCTGAAGCAGATCATTGTTGACAATGAGATTGTATGCCCTGTGTCAGGAACCAGGAACTGGACAGACGTAAGACAGTTCAACCTGATGTTTGCCACTGAGATAGGCTCGACCTCAGACGGCGCCATGAAGATCTTCCTCAGGCCTGAGACCGCCCAGGGGATATTCGTCAATTTTCTGAATGTTCAGAAGACAGGCAGAATGAGGTTACCGTTCGGTATCGCCCAGATAGGCAAGGCATTCAGAAATGAGATTGTTGCCAGGCAGTTTATCTTCCGCATGCGCGAGTTTGAACAGATGGAGATGCAGTTCTTCGTTAAACCGGGCACTGAGCTTGAATGGTACAATCACTGGAAAGAGGCGAGGATAAAATGGCACCGCGCCTTAGGCTTCGGAGATGACAATTACCGGTTCCATGATCATGATAAGCTTGCACACTATGCCAATGCAGCAGCAGACATAGAATACAAATTCCCCTTCGGATTCAAGGAGGTTGAGGGTATCCATTCGCGTACCGATTTCGATCTCAGACAGCATCAGGAGTACAGCGGTAAAAAGATGCAGTACTTTGATCCTGAGAAGAATGAGTCTTATATCCCTTATGTGGTTGAAACATCCATCGGTGTTGACCGCATGTTCCTCCAGATTATTGCCGCCTCTTACTTCGAGGAGGATCTTACAAAAGAAGACGGTGTGGCTGACAGCAGGGTGGTTCTGAGACTCCCGTCAGTTCTTGCCCCGGTGAAACTTGCGGTACTGCCTCTTGTGAGGAAGGATAACCTTCCAGACATTTCCCGTAAAATAATTGACGAGCTTAAGTTCGACTTCAACTGTCAGTATGATGAGAAGGATTCTATCGGCAAACGCTACAGGCGTCAGGATGCTATTGGTACGCCTTACTGTATAACGATCGACTATCAGACGGCAGAGGACGAGACAGTTACTATCAGGTACAGGGACACTATGCTTCAGGAGAGAGTGCCTGTATCGCAGCTAAGGGCAATAATTGCAGACAAGGTGAGCCTGCGCGGGCAGCTAAAAAAACTTTAGGATGAGACCGGCACCAGAGAAAGTGCTTATTATAACATACTATTGGCCTCCCAGCGGTGGAGCCGGGGTACAGCGATGGCTTAAATTCACCAAGTACCTTCCATCATCAGGCTGGATACCCGTTATCCTTACCGTTAAACCTGAATATGCAGCGTACCCCTCAAAAGACCCCTCACTCTACGGAGAGATTCCTCTTGATGTTGAGATTAACAGGACCAAAGCCACCAATTACTTCGCCCTTTATAACAAAGACGAGTCAAAGATACCTCATGGCGGCTTCGCAGCAGGCGCCGACCGGAGCCTGAAAGGCCGCATCAGCCGCTTCATCCGTGGTAACTTTTTTATTCCCGACCCCCGCCGGGGATGGAACAGACATGCATTCAGAAAAGCCCGCGCCCTTATCAGAGAAGAGAATATCCGCTTCATCATTACTACAAGCCCGCCTCATTCGACACAGCTTATTGGCCGCAGGCTGAAGAGGAGATTCCCTGACATCAGATGGGTGGCCGATCTCAGGGACCCGTGGACCGATATCTA
>JAKEGI010000058.1 GCA_022615595.1 Bacteroidales bacterium
CCTATGATCATAACCCGATCAGATACCTTAGCCGGAGAAATTATTCCAGGCGACAGAAATTCATACATCCCGGTGCAGGAGATGCCTCTCTGCATTATCCCTGATATCTCAGCAATGGCTTACGGAACCTTCCTCTTTGATACACTGACATTGAAATACCTGGCGGACAGCATCAGTGCATTTGACGACCCCCTGATCAGAGGTGTACTGTGGGTCAACTTGTCTGAAAATCTGATTAATGGAACTATTCTGCCTGCAACAATGTACAATACAGTTGTCAGTGCACTTGCTGAGGAGGAGGACCTGCAACTGCGCAACTACCTGACCGGCAGGCTCTCTGATGTTTACTGGAACTACCTCTCAGATGCGGAGCGTGCTGCAGCGGCCGGCAAGGTTGAAACGTTTGCCTGGGAGAAGATCAAAAGCGCTTCTGACAGGCCGGAACAACGAACATGGTTCACACTCTTCCGTAATGTCGCCCTCACTGACAGGAGCCTCCACATGTTGGAGGATGCCTGGGTCAGGGGTGAACTGCACGGAGGTAACAGACTGAGCGAAGACGACCTATGCACCCTGTCCCTGGTAATGGCCCTTAAGGGTCATCCCGGCTCCCGGAAGATCATCGATGCCCAGCGTAACCGTATCACAGGCAGAGACAGGCTGGCACGATATGACTTTGTTTTGCCTTCAGTATCAGCGGACCAGGGTGTGCGGGACAGCTTCTTCGACAGTCTCCGTGACCCGGTCAATCGTGAGCATGAGCCCTGGGTGCTGGAGGCTCTTGGGTACCTGCACCATCCTCTTGTTGCAGACAGTTCTCTCTCCTACCTGCTTCCGTCGCTTGAGATGCTCGAGGAGATAAAAAGCACGGGTGATATATTCTTCCCGGGAAGCTGGCTATCAACCACACTGGCAGGTCACCACTCGCAAGAAGCAAAAGAGATAGTTGAAAATTTCCTGACCGAACATCCTGATTACCCCGCTGATCTCAGACTAAAGATACTACAGGCTGCGGACCATCTTCTGAGAGAAAATGTTCCGAAGGAGAAATGAGCATTCGAACTTCATAATTTCATAAATTTGCATAAATCTTGAATCGCAAATCGCAAATCGCAAATTAAATGTCTATCTGGCGTGTATTATTATGTATCATTTTTCCTCCTCTGGCGGTGATTGACAAGGGTTGCGGATCAATCCTGATCGTCTTCCTGCTCACCTTATGTGCATGGGTGCCCGGTGTTATAGGGGCTCTCATCATAAACAAAAAATAGATTTTATGATTTAAATCCGGGTAGAGACAGGTCTGAGACCTGTCTCTACCTTGCACCACCTCCATTATCATCATTTGAAATCGCGGCTGTCGCCATTTTTATGTAATTTTGCGCTGTATGGCGCGAATCAACAGAACTTTACTTCTTCAGGCTTGTTGAGTAAGTGTGGATGATCAAGAGAATCTCTTATGGAAAAGGATCAGGATAAAGTACTGGACGAGGTAACATCGGGTGAATACAAATACGGTTTCGTGACCGAAATTGAAACTGATGTTATACCTGCAGGACTTAATGAAGATGTTATAAGGCTTATCTCCTCAAAGAAGGAGGAGCCTGAGTGGCTTCTGGAGTTCCGCCTCAAGGCCTTCCGTCACTGGCAGACGATGAAGATGCCTCAGTGGGCAAATCTGAAGATACCCGAAATACGCTATCAGGATATAATATTTTATGCAGCCCCGAAGCAGAAAATAGCTCCCTCGAGTCTTAGCGACGTTGACCCTGAACTGCTGAGAACATTTGACAAGCTGGGCATCCCCCTTGAAGAACAGAAGCATCTGACAGGAGTGGCAGTGGACGCGGTTATGGACTCCATCTCTGTCAAGACCACATTCCGGGAGACACTGGCGGAGATGGGAATTATATTCTGCTCATTTTCTGAGGCTGTGAAAGAGCATCCCACGCTGGTTCAGAAATATCTTGCCTCAGTGGTGCCCCATACAGATAATTTCTTTGCATCACTTAACTCGGCAGTCTTCTCTGACGGCTCATTCTGCTATATCCCCAAGGGTGTCAGATGCCCCATGGAACTCTCAACCTATTTCCGTATCAACGCCTCCAACACAGGCCAGTTTGAACGCACACTTCTTATTGCTGACGAAGGGTCATATGTCAGTTACCTTGAGGGATGCACCGCACCAATGCGCGACGAGAACCAGCTGCATGCTGCAGTAGTGGAGATTATCGCTGAAAGGGGAGCAGAGGTCAAATACAGCACTGTCCAGAACTGGTATCCCGGCGACAAGGAGGGCAAGGGAGGAATCTTTAACTTCGTCACGAAAAGAGGGATCTGCAAGGGTGACGACTCAAAGATCTCATGGACACAGGTGGAGACAGGCTCTGCCGTGACATGGAAATATCCCTCATGCATACTTCGGGGTGACAACAGCACCGGGGAATTCTACTCTGTGGCTGTCACCAACAACTATCAGCAGGCTGATACCGGAACAAAGATGATCCATATCGGTAAAAATACCAGGAGCACCATCGTTTCAAAAGGCATCTCGGCAGGACACGGACAGAACAGCTACAGGGGACTGGTTAAGGTGCTCAGAAAGGCCGAAAGTGCAAGAAACTTCTCTCAGTGCGACTCATTGCTCCTGGGAGACAGATGCGGGGCTCACACATTTCCCTACATAGAGGTCGACAACCCCTCGGCAATTGTTGAGCATGAAGCTACAACATCGCGTATCGGCGAAGACCAGATATTCTACTGCAACCAGCGGGGCATCTCTACTGAGGATGCTATAGGACTGATAGTCAATGGCTATGCCCGTGAGGTTATAAACAAGCTGCCAATGGAGTTTGCCGTTGAGGCTCAGAAACTCCTGCAAATAAGCCTGGAAGGCAGCGTTGGTTAAAATGAATTTACTTTAATGAAGATATGAAAAACGATTTTCTGTTACAGATAAAAGAACTTAAAGCATCGATAGACAACAAAGAGATCCTTAAAGGTCTCAGCCTTGAGGTGAAACCGGGTGAGATACATGCCATCATGGGTCCCAACGGTAGCGGCAAGAGTACTCTTGCTTCCGTGCTGACAGGACGCGAGATCGCAACGGTAACGCACGGCACGGTCACTTTTGAAGGCCGTAACCTCCTGGAGATGTCGCCTGAAGAGAGGGCCCGTGAAGGCATCTTCCTCTCTTTCCAGTATCCTATCGAAATACCCGGTGTCAGCATGGTCAACTTCATGAAGACAGCCATTAATGAGCAGCGCAAACACCGCGGGCTGGAGCCGCTCACCGCCTCAGAATTCCTTCGGCAGATGCGTGAGAAGAAAGAGCTGGTAGAGATTGACTCAGCACTTACAAACAGGAGTGTCAATGAGGGGTTCTCAGGGGGAGAGAAGAAGAAGAATGAGATCTTCCAGATGGCAATGCTCGAGCCGAGGCTGGCGCTCCTTGACGAGACGGATTCAGGGCTTGACATAGACGCACTCCGTATCGTTGCCAACGGTGTCAACAAGATCCGCAGGCCCGACACATCGGTTATAGTCATCACACACTACCAGAGACTGCTCGACTATATAGTCCCTGACCACGTTCACGTGCTTTATGACGGCCGCATCGTCAGATCGGCAGGCCCGGAACTGGCCCTGGAACTTGAGGAGAGAGGATACGACTGGATCAGGAAGGAAGCAGAAGTAAGTGCAGAATCATGGACTACAGGCCAGAAGTGATAAACAGGCTTTCAGCACTCTATGCTGCCAGCCGTGATGGTTTCCGTTATGAATCACCGGAGATCCTCAACAGGCATCGGGAAGGTGCATATAATGATTTCATCCGCCTGGGAATTCCTGACAGGAAGAATGAGGCCTATAAGTACACCAACCTCGAGCAGTTCCTGAGCCATGATTACCAGGGATACTATCTGCCGGTGGAAGAGGACTTCAAAGAGGCTGAGAAATTCCATTGCGAGGTTGAAGACCTGGATGTATGGAATATGGTACTCCTGAACGGATTCTTCCCTCACGGGGATAAGGGTCTTGTTATGCTGCCGGGTGGAATCTGGGTGGGTAGCATGAAGGCTGCAGTGAAACAATTCCCCTCTATGGTGGAAAAGCATTATAACCGTTATGTCGATAATGAAACCGACGGGCTGGTGCCTCTCAATACCGCGCTGGCATCTGACGGGCTGTTCATCTATGCACCAAGGAACACTGTTTATACAAAACCAATACAAATAGTTAACCTTCTTCATTCAGAGAAGGATATCTTTGTTCAGGACCGAAATCTCATTGTCGTCGAAGAGGGCGCACAGCTAAATCTTCTTGTGTGCGACCATGCACTCTCACCACAGCACTTCCTTTCCAACACAGTTACCGAGGTCTTTGTAAACCGAAATGCCCGCTTTGATATTGTCAGGGTTCAGAATCAGCATAACAACTCAGCCAAGATAACTCACACATTCATTCACCAGGAACGTGACAGTCATGCCTCATCGAACAACATCACCCTGCATGGCGGTCTCGTACGCAATGCCACCTGGCACCGTCTTGAAGGGGAAAATGCCGAGACACGGTCATTTGGTCTCTTTCTTGCTGATAAACACCAGCATGTAGCCAACTTTGTAAAGGTTGATCATGCCGCTCCGCATTGCAACAGCACACAGCTCTTCAAGGGAGTGCTGGACGATAACGCCAGCGGAGCTTTCAACGGACGCATAATGGTGCGCCGGATAGCACAGGGGACCAATGCTTACCAGAGCAACAATAACATCCTGCTCTCCGAAGAGGCCAGGATGGATACAAAACCGCAGCTTGAGATCTTTGCCGATGACGTAAAATGCAGCCACGGTGC
>JAKEGI010000059.1 GCA_022615595.1 Bacteroidales bacterium
CCTGACCATTCCGGTCTCATCATGAAAATCGGCCGTGAGACGCTTCGCCGCACCACCGCCCTCGGCAGAGAATCGTTTTATGACACCTCTGAGCTGCACATACTGCATGTCTGAGTCAAGCTCCCTGACTGAGTAGAAGCGGGTCTTGTCAACATACTTGTACGGAAAGTAGTATACCAGGTCCCTGAAGGTAGCGATGCCGGCTTCGGAAGCAAGCAGTTCAGCTCGCTTCGGCCCTACGCCGGGAAGGAATTTTATCTCACTGTCAGACAGTTCGGACATCAGGCAACAAGAAAATGATAGTCACCGAAAATAGTTAATTTTGAGCTGCTTTCAAATGACCTTACCGAAGAAATGAACTTATACCATCCGTTTGCATGTATCAGACACCTGCTTATATCGCAAAGTACGGCGGGTCATGGCGTGCACAGCCCTTTCATTTATGATTTTTTAACAACAGTGACCAGGAATAAAAGCGATGATCGCATTGTCAGTCATGTTGAAAGCCTCAGGAGTGAGATGTACGCCGACTCCAGAAGCATAAGCATCACTGATTTAGGGGCAGGTTCTTTGAGAATGAAAGAAAAAGAGAGGAAAGTACGGGATATTGCCATAGCAGCGTCTTTGCCTTTAAAGCAGGCAAGGTTACTGGCCAGGTTGGTGCAAGGTTTGGGGTACAGGGTACAAGGTGATCAGCTCAGGGCTCAGAGCTCAGGGCACAGGGTGGGTGGAATCATTCTGGAGCTTGGGACTTCACTGGGTATAAGTACATTGGCGTTGGCGCTGGCAGCGCCGGAACGAAGGGTGGTGACGGTGGAAGGATGCCCCGCTTTGGCTCAGATTGCCACTGCCAACCTTACCCGTCACGGGGCCCCGAATGCCACGGTCCTGAACATGGAATTCAGCGAGGCACTTGAAAAGATCAGGTCTGACGGAGAGAAGGTGTCGTTTGCATTTATCGACGGAAACCATAAGGGAAATGCACTTGCAGACTATGCAAGAAAGATAGCAGAGATGGGAGAGGAGATGATAATCATTGCAGACGATATACGTCTGACACATGATATGTACAGCGGATGGAAAACGATTGTCAGAGAGCAATTGGCTCCTGCGGCAATGGAGACACTTCGTTTCGGGATTCTTTTCTTCATAAAGGGCATTACACCGGGCCTTTACAGGATCAGGTGTTAACAAAAATTAATAGGAACGTAACATATTAATAGATTATTTTAAACTAATTTCGGGACTTTAATAAATCAGGCATGAACAAGGTCATTGAGATACACAACATTGTAAAGAACTACCAGGTAGGATCGGTAATTGTACGAGCCCTCCGCTCTGTTTCACTAAATATAAATAAGAACGAATATGTTGCAATAATGGGTCCGTCCGGCTCAGGCAAATCTACACTTATGAATATCCTCGGGTGTCTTGACACCCCCACAAAAGGACAGTATATACTGAACGGCACAGACGTCAGCAAGATGGAGGATGACCAGCTGGCCGAGATACGTAATAAAGAGATCGGCTTCGTATTTCAGACCTTTAACCTTCTGCCAAGATACACCGCCCTGGAGAATGTTACCCTGCCTCTTATTTATGCAGGTATACCCCGCCATGAGAGGGAGGAGCATGCGAAAAGAACGCTTGATGAAGTAGGCCTGGCCGACAGGATGCACCATAAACCCAATGAGCTCTCAGGCGGACAGAGACAGAGGGTGGCAATTGCCAGAGCACTCGTTAACACACCTTCAATCATTCTGGCTGATGAACCTACAGGTAACCTTGACAGTAAGACATCATATGATATCATGGGTCTGCTCGACAAGATTCATGAGTTGGGAAACACTGTCATAGTGGTGACTCATGAAGAGGATATTGCGCGCCATGCCCACCGTATAATTAAACTGATGGACGGCGAGGTGTCTGCCGATTATATCAATGAGAACAGGATTGAGGTGAGGAAGAGGCAGTAGGTTTTAGGTAGCAGGCAGTAGGCAGTAGGCAGTAGGCAGTAGTTGTACAAGGTACAAGGTACAAGGTACAAGGTACAGGGAGTAATGAAGATATATACGAAAACGGGAGACAAGGGTGAGACCTCGATCATCGGTGGCAGGAGGCTGCCGAAGCACCACCCGCGTATAGAGGCCTACGGCACTGTTGATGAGCTTATCGCATGGATCGGGTGGTTACGGGGTGCTGACCAGCATTGTGTCACCGTCGATGAACTTATTGCCATCCAGGCATCCCTGATGTCATGCTGCTCTATCATATCCACCGACCCTTCAGCAAAAGTTCCGGAAGGCATCAATGTGGATGACCCTTCAGTGCTGGAGCGCTCTATAGACAGAATGGAAGAGCATCTGCCGGCTCTTACATCATTCATCCTCCCCGGAGGTCATCCCAACGCGGCAAACAGTAATATTGCACGATGCGTATGCCGGCGTGCAGAACGCGCGCTCCTGCGCCTGAATGAAAAGGAAAAAGTAGATTCATCAGTGATTAAATACCTTAACCGCTTGTCTGACTATCTCTTCGTTCTATCGAGGTGCCTTACCTATGAGGCTGAAAAAGAGGAGGTTAAGTGGATTCCACGAAAAAAATAATAAATAAGGAGAAAAAAGTCGGGGCACTCTTTTATTATTCCAAATAATTTTATATTTGCGGACTTTACCAAGGGTAATATTTAATCTTTTTACAGATATGTACTGGACACTTGAATTAGCATCGAAGCTCGAAGATGCTCCATGGCCTGCAACCAAGGATGAGCTGATAGATTACGCCATACGGTCAGGTGCCCCTATGGAGGTCATTGAAAACCTGCAGGAGATTGAAGACGAAGGAGATATTTATGAGAGTATCGAAGATATCTGGCCTGATTATCCATCGAAGGATGACTTTTTCTTTAACGAGGACGAATATTAAAGGGTCTGAAGGTCTGATGTCTGAAGGTCTGAAATTAAGACAAAAGACAAAAGTAAAAAGACAAAAGGAGAATTACCTCGTTTCAAGTCGCCCCCTCGCAAAGTCGCATAGTCGCTATCTACTCCTTGATCCCTGCCCCACGCTCATCGCTCTTTGCTCCCTGCCCCACGCTCCTCGCTCCCTGCTCTCTTACGGGTCTAAGCTCAGGCACCCACCTGAATCCGTCAAGTCTCATCTCTTCATCAGGAGTCTTCAGAGGAGGGTCAAATGAGCCGTCAGGACTCTGGTTCTGGTAGATCTGCGCGATCTTGCCATCCTCTATAAAGATCTCGATGGATGCGCTCCTGGCCCTGTTTACACCAACCAGATTATTCTCATCAACAACATAGTAAATGGCTTCACCGTTACCTGTGACCTTTATCCTGTGCAGTTTATTGTCAACAAAGTACCCTGAAAGGTTTTTCCCGCTTATCTGGTCGAAGCGCGTTGAATCAACGTAGCCTGCCACGAAAGCAGAATTATAAAGCTCCATGTGATCGGCTTTGCTGTTCTGTATAAAGAGGGCTATGGAGTCTGCAGAGAGCTGGTTCTCACGTGACCAGACGACTGGGTCATCATACATTCGTATCACGGAGTCGATGAATGAGTATGCAAGCGAGTCGCACTTGCCCTGCATCTCACGGCTGAAGATAGTGCATCCGTAGAAGGCTTTGAGAAGCCTGTGGTCAATACCTGTGCTGTCAGTCTGAGGCAGTGACCTGAGAGTGTCAGCCCTCAGCGTCAGTGTATCATCATCAGTGAACATTGTGAACCATGGTGATTTTGTCAGCAGAAAACGTTCAGGCCTTTTATAATACCAGCCATAATCTCCTCCACCGACGACATTGTCAGTGGTGTCTGTAATGGTCACACTGCCGAATGCTTCACCGAAGCCGTTTTTTTCATCATACCACAACGTATCTCCGGTTATGCGCTGCTCACGGTTGTCGAGCACAGCGTTCTTCATGAGTTGTGAGACATCATTTCGCGTGTCACTCCAGCCCTCCTCGCAATAGAGATAAAGACTGTCCCCGATGGCTTCCGTCGGGCCTGCAAACCATACTATCTCATTGTGGGTATCATATCGCATTGTGTCAGCATACATTGTGAAGTCAGGATTGACTATCCTGACGCTGTCGCGGAAGTGGAGCATCTTGCGGTCTGAATAATAGATGCCTGTTATGCTTGTAAGTGTATTTTCACCGTTAAGGATCCTGCCTCCCTTATTATAGACGGCTACCTGTGTGTTCACGTCGTAGTCTATTTTGGGGGTGAAGAGCCTTGTCTCATTATCGGCGAGCTCAACACTGTCAGTCATGACAGCCTTACCGGTGTCACCGTTATAAGAGAGATATTTGCCCCAGATGTGGAGAGTATCGGCCTGCCTTATATGAATGTTGCTGAAAGCGAAGACCTGGTTTATCTCATCATAGTACCATGCGCTGTCGCAGCTCATATACATGTTGTTGTGCTTCATCTGCACATTTCCGATAAGCCTCTTGCGTGGTTGCTCTGCCAGGCGGTCGAACTCAAGGGCGTCAGTATGCAGTATCTCCACCATGCGGCGGCCACCGGTCTCCTGCGAGAAAGCCTGCCATGGAATAAACAGAGAGAGAAGAGACAGGGAGAGAATCAGCGCTCCCTGCGACCTGATATGACCTAGTTGAACCATCCGGGATTCTGAAAAGTGCAATCCCTGAACTCGTCACTGATACGGATAAACGTCCTCTTGATCTTGTCAGTGATCCAGTCCTGGTATGCTTTGTTCTTCTTGTTCATCAGTGCTGCCTGTGCAAGGAAGTTATAGTCATCCTTCATATTGACCCTGTGGGGAGCGATCTCATTATCGAGTCTGATAATGCAATAAACGTAGTTGCCTTTGGCATCGGTTGTGCGGAATGGCTCTGATATCTCACCAAGCTTCATGTTGCGTACCACAAGATTTATCTCCTTAGTCAGTTCATCAAGTGTAAACCATGTTCCTCTCTCAGAGGGATTATCCTGTACCATCTTTCCTCCGTTGGCCCTGGTTGTTTTGTCAGAGGAGAACATCAGCGCTGCCCTGTCGAACTTAAGGCTGTCTGCACGTACCATTGCAGCTATGCTGTCAAGCCTCATGATTGACCACTCTGTCTGTGAGGCTGATAGCTTAGGCTTCATCAGTATATGACGTGAGTTGACCATGTCACCTTTGCGATCAATCATCTGTATGATATGAAAGCCGAACTCTGTCTCAACTATCTTTGAGACGGCATCCTTCTTCAGGCTCCAGGCCGCCTCAGCATATGGTTTTGCCAGCTCACCCCTTGTCATGAAGCCAATCTCGCCTCCGTTAGGAGCTGACCCCGGATCTTCTGAATAAAGTACTGCCAGTGTCCTGAAGCTTTCGCCATTGACAACGCGGCTTCTGATTTCGAGAAGCCTCTGCCGCACCTCCGCCTTGCTATCCTCAATATCGGGCGGCTCAACGGTGATTATGCTCAGCTCTACCTTCCTGGGAACAAGCGGAAGGGAATCTTCAGGAATGGTTTTATAGTAATCTCTTATCTCCTCGGGTGTTACGGTGATGGTCTGTGCTATTGTTCCCTGTGTCTCCTGGATGATATACTGGTTGGTAAGCATCTCGCGAAGGTCTTTCTTAATCTCAGCCATGCTCTTGTTGAAATAGTTTTCAAGAGCCTGCTCTGAGCCGGCACGACGCACATAATCAGAAAGCCTGCCGTTCAGGTCAGCCTCAACATTTTCAGGTGACACTTCAACTGAGTCAAGCCTTGCCTGGTCAAGGAACAGCTTCTGAATAAGCTGATCTTCGAACACAAGGCAACGCAGTGTCTCGATTGGTGTGGGGTCTTTTTCAGCCTTGCGCTGCAGCACCTGCCCCTCAACATCAGACAGATATATCACCTCATTGCCCACAATGCCAACGATTGATTCCACTATCTGCTGTGCGGTTGCGCTGTAACCTGCAAACGCTGTCAGCACACCTAATATGATAATCTTAAATTTCATCTTCAGATAACTTGTTAATAGACTTGCAGGGTGCTACTCCTGACCGCCTCATTGTAAATACCGTCTTCCAGCTTTTGCAGAAAGTCATTCCTTCGGTTGTTAAGAATAATCGTCTTCACCTGCCCCCTGATATATTCGAATGGAGCAGTGCTGTTTCTCAGTCTGTATTCCCTTATGGCAATGAAGTAAACATACTTGTCGTCATTCATCTCTGCTGAACTGTTGCGTGTCAGCCATTCATCCTGCCTTTCAGACTCAAGCGGGACTTCCATCAGAAGCTGTGTGAATGTGATCCACTCATCATCAAAATCATCATACCTGAGTGCAAATTGCATGCAATAGTCTTCAAGCTCATGTATATCTTCAGTTTGTGATGATCGGTAAAGCCTGCGCACTTTATCCAGGTCAGGTGCCTCAGCCGGCAGCTTTATAAGCAGGGCCTTGACGATGTTCGAGTTAAGCGTGAAGGTGTTGATGTTACCAACATAGTAGTCCTGCATTTCGCTTTCGGTGACCACTGTATCCATTTTCTGAATAATCATCTGCTGCTGGTACTGGTAAATAAGAAGGTTATTCCTCATCTCGCCCAGTTGCCTGTTTACTTCCGCCTTGTATTCAGCTGTAAGGTTCTGTTCGGCTCTCAGCGCGAGCAGTTCCTTGCGTGCCCAGCGACGAATGTAGCTC
>JAKEGI010000060.1 GCA_022615595.1 Bacteroidales bacterium
CAGTTAATTGAGACGGCCTCTTTTTTATTTCTCAGCTCTTCGGAACAGCTTGTTTGTACCTGAACCAGGCCGAGACAGACAGGCTCACCAGTACCAGTACAGCAACGTAAACAAATGCCGGCACCGGGACTGAGTCACCCCCTGCATATGAATGAAGCCCTGAAAGGTAATAATTGACACCGAAGTAGGTCATCAGTACCGACGAGAATGCAAACAGTGAAAGAAGATTGAATGTATAAACATCCTTCATCCCCGGTATTGTCCTTGAGTGAGTCACAATGGTATAAACAACAATCGTGATAAGCGACCATGTCTCCTTCGGATCCCAGCCCCAGTAACGGCCCCATGACTCATTCGCCCATATGGCACCGAGGAAGGTGCCTATCGTCAGAAAATATAAACCGAGAGTCAGTGTCCTGTAATTAATTATTGTAAGCTCGTCTATCGTCGCACTTATATTCTCGCGGTTCCTGTCATTGACGAAAAGCATCATCACCATCACGATCAGTCCGAGTATTGCTCCCAGCCCCAGGAAACCGTAACTGCCTGTGATGACTGACACATGCAGGGTCAGCCAGTATGACTTCAGGACCGGCACCAGGTTTGTGATCTCGGGATCCATGAAGCTCAGATGCGCAACCATGAGCGTCATCCCTGCGAGGACACTCGTCGCAGCAAGAGTGAGCATTGACTTGCGGCTGAAGATGAAGCCCGCCAGCATTGTTACCCATGAGATGAAAAGCATCGACTCATAACCGTTACTCATTGGCGAATGGCCTGAAATATACCACCTTATGCCCAGACCCAGTGTATGAAACAGGAATCCTGTAAGGGCCAGCCCGGACAGTGTCTTCAGTATCAGCCCTGAACCATGCCTGCCTGTGATGATAATACCGATAAGCAAGATTATCATTACCAGTCCAAGCGTTGTATAATACGGGAAGAGACGCTCGAATATCTTCGCCTTGTAATAGAAGAGCTCAGCTTTTACCTTACTCTCTGAGGGCAGGTCATAATCAGAATGTGCTTTCTGGTAGTTTTTAATGGCGGTGAGGTACTCACCTGACTCTATCCCGCCAGTCCCTACCGAAGTGACTGATTGCGCCCAGAGCGGTATTACACTTATCACTAACAGAGAGTCTGTCTGATCCGTTGTGTTTTTGACTGCATCCTCTGCCTTGCCCCAGTGGTCAGTGCCGTCTCTGAGAGGAAAGAGATGGAGAAAGTCGCCCCTTGACATCATGTAGCATATGTTTACACGCTCATCAAGCTTGATAACCTCCTTGTCAAACCTGCTCCGCTCACTCTCTGCCCTGGCATAGGCCTTGTCAACATGCATTGAGAGCTTATAACCCCCTCCGTCGCCAAAGCTTACTATATCGGCAAATGCGGCCCTGTCTCCCTTGATACCCAGCAAGGTCTGCAGTTCACCATTTGAGACCTTTATAAGTGGTATATTCTGCCAGTGAAAGAAATCGAGTGAATAACCCAGGAAAACCTGCATCGAAGAGAGTCCGTTGAAAGTATTCTCCTTCGCCACCTTGCGGAGAATATCATTGCTTATAGTATAAAGAGGTTTTGTTCGCCCTTTCTGGTCCTGCGCGAGAACCTCCCCGAAACGGTCAGCCTCGGTCCTGTCAATAATGAGATGCTGCGCACCTGCTGGTATAATTGAGCCAAGAGTCAGGAGCAGTGCAGTAACTGTAACAATGCGGCGATAGCGCGAGTTCCAGTAGCCCCTTCCTGCAGTTCTGAAGAATGACTTCCGGTTTATTATTGAAAGAACAATGAACAGGAAAAGCAGAAAATATCCAGCATAGGTTGTTAACATACCTGCCGGGTCATGATTCACCGACAGAATGGTTCCTCTCTCATCTTTGTCATATGATGACTGGTAAAAACGGTATCCCTGGTATTTAAGGATATGGTTCATATAAATCTCATACCCGAACTCAGTATCCTGAGCCGGATCAGAGAGGGTCACATCACTCCTGAACCCTGAAGGGCTGTTTGATCCGGGATACCTCTCAATTTTAAATTTGTTTAACTTAATGCTGAAGGGCAGCTTCAGGACCCTGCTTCCGTAACTTACATGCGCTGTGTAGTTTCCCGCAGCACCGGACCATTCACTCCTCTCCTCTCCCATGTTGTCTGGAAGGTATATTTTCTGTTCAGCGCCGTCACCTGAGAGTGTGAGTTCAAGCGCTCCGGTACCGCCTCCTCCCATGTCGTCAGAAGCAGGTGCCAGGGTGACAACCCCGTTGAGAAGCATCTTGCGGGGGACGATCCTGTAGCCTCCTATCGTATAGACTGTCTTCGGGGCAAGAGCCACGAGAGAATCTGCCGGACAGATCATCGTACTCATGTCTGTCATCCTGGTAATATGCATCTCCATAAGCGATTCAATGAAGAATGTCTCATCCTGAAGCGTCACCATGATAGCGGCATCACTGTCGAAGCCGATCGTCAACTCCCCCGCCCTGGCAGTCTCACCCTGAACAAGGATTATATTTTCGCCGGTGGTCATGTCACGCGTAGCAAGAAATGACACCACGGGAACACCGTCAGGCGATTCTTCAACCTGCTTCGCCATATTCGGGAGATAGCTGTTAAGAGTGAGCCTGTAGTGCTCACCTCCTGACGAAAGCGACTTGCTGTAACGATTGCGCTCCGCAGACGCCGTCAGTAAAGGTCTGGAGTGGCTGGCCACAATATTTCCATCTTTGTCTGCCAGCTCAAAAACAAGCTCGTTTCCAGCAGAGAAGGTGACATCAGATGACTCTCCCTCCCTTATGTGCATCATGCCGTCATACCCCGTATACCTGGTAATGGCAGCTCCCAGAACCATAATAATGAAAGCCAGGTGAAATATCATTATCGTCAGTTTCTCCCTTCTGTACAACCTGAAGACAATAACCTGGCCGGCAAGGTTAATTGCCAGAAGAAGGAAAATAAGCCCAAACCAGCGCGCATTGTAAACCGCTGCCCTGGCAGAGGCTGCACCAAAGTCGTTCTCGATGAAAGTCGCGGCCGCCATTGCCACGGCAAGCACAACGAAGAGCATACCCATAAAAACGGGTGTAAAGAGGAATCTGAATATTTTCATGATTTTAATTTGAGCACAAAACTAGCCTTTTACAGAAATAATCCGAAGTTTGTCGCGATCGAGGATTTTTACGGAGCGCAGGGTGGCCCGGATGATATTCTCGTCTTCAAGTTCGCCGAGTATCCTTACAACGCTCTCCTTGGCCATATTTGTCAACTCTCCGAGTTCCTGCCTGGAGAGGAGCATCTCAAATTCATCAGAATGGAAAATATTATCTGAAAAGTTAAGAAGTGCCTCCGCAAGCCTGCCATGCATCTTTTTCTGTGTAAGACTTATCAACTTCTGATGCATTTTATATGACTTCCCACTCAGATCTTCAATAAATCCGGAGGCGAACTGCGGATTTACATTTATAATGTTACTAAGAATGTTAAAGCTGATGAAGCATGCCTGGATCTGGGTGATGGCTGCCACAGAATATGAATACCTTGAATTCACATGAACTCCGGGGCCGGCAAGAAGTGTGGCATGTTCAGCAATATCAAGAATAATGTTCCTGCCTGAATAACCCTCCATATATACCTTGGCCAGGCCTGAGAGCAGGAAGATCGCATTTGATGCAGGTGATCCCTGTTTAATAATTATCTCCCCCGGTTTGAAACTGGCCTCATACCGGTTTCTGTTGACCAGATCACGCTCCTCACTGGATAGCTTCTTGAAGTTACTCCAGCAGTTAGTGCAGAATTCACAGCTTGATACTACGTTTTCACTGAACATGAATAATCTGGTTAGGAGTCCAAAAATATCAATATGCAAAGGCAAGTCAGGATGATTGTAACATATATCATAATTTAGATTGATTTAAATCATCTTTATAGCTCTTACTTATCAATTCATTGTGATTTAAATATCAATGAATGTTCCTGCGGGCACTTCATGGATCTTATTAACTTTCACATGTGATAAAAACCAAAAAATGATATTTATGAAAAAGAGTCTGAAAATTATTTCTATGTTTTTTGTAGCCGGAATGGTTATGGCCTCATGTGAAGGTCCAATGGGCCCTGCCGGTGCAGATGGCGCCAAGGGTGACAAAGGTGACAAGGGGGATCCAGGGACACCAGGTACTACACTCGCCTGCGCAGAATGTCATAACAATGATGACGAACTTGTCGCATTTTCGGCACAATGGAGCGAGTCACAGCATGCCACTGGTGGCAATGCAGCCTATGCAAACAGGACGGGATGCGTTCAGTGCCACACACACCAGGGCTTTCTTGAGTATGTAGCAGAAGGATCGGCTGCAGATATCTCTGTTCCGGTGAATCCAATGCAGATCAACTGCTATACCTGCCATAAGATTCACCAGACCTATACAGCTGCTGACCTTGCCCTTACAAAGCCCGGACAACAGACCCTGGATGTTAAATACAATGGAGCTGATGTAATATGGAATAAGGGCAACAGCAACCAGTGCGTAGCATGCCACCAGGAAAGGGTTGTATCACCTGCACCTGTATATGACGGTCCGGATTTTGCTATTACAAGCGCGCGCATCGGGCCGCATCATGCTCCCATGGCAAACCTTGTCCTTGGCAAACACCCGTTTGAACTGCCTGGCACGGCTCACCCGACAGCCAACCCTCATTCAACAGCAAGCGGTTGCCTCACCTGCCACATGTCAACACCCTATGGCTATCAGGCAGGCGGTCATAACATGGGTGTATGGTATGACAGTCACGGCACCGAGACGATGCTCATGACAGGTTGCACCACATGCCATACCAACTCAACCACCCTCGCTACTCTTTTGACTGCCCTGAGGGCTGATGTAGAAGGCAAACTGGCTGACCTCGAAGCTCAGCTCATTGCTGCAGATATCTATAACCCGGCAACCGGACTGGCCAAGACTGGTACTTACAAAGCTAACGTGACCCTGGCCTATCTTAACTACAATACGGTTAAGGAAGACCGCAGCAAGGGCATCCATAATCCGGGTTACATTAAAGTCCTTCTTGACAACTCTATTGCAGAGATGGTAGAAGCAGGTTTCCCTGTACCAGGTAAATAACAACCCATTAATAATTTAAAAAAAGAGGGTGCCCCTTGAGATACCCTCTTTTCTTTTGCGTTCTTCTTACTTCTTGAAGCTTCTCATATGATGCACAAGAGCCCATATCTCATTGTCAGGGATCTTTTTGTCATATGCAGGCATCTCGCCTCTTCCGACCTTTGTCTGATAGAATATGTCACCATCAGTGTAAGCCTGGAAGGCTGCACTTGAAAAATCACCCGGGAATGTCTTTGTCATCCTGCCCTTGGGACCATCACCAAGACCTGTCTTGCCGTGGCATGATGCGCAATTCTTTGCCCATGATGATGCGCCAAGCTTCAGAGTGGCATCATCTTTTGCAACCGGGTTGGCCATCTTCTTAGACTCTGCAGGTATAGTCCAGGGCTCACCTTTCTTCTGCTGTGCATTCATAACCTGTGTTACTGAAAATGCAAGAAGAACTGTACTCACAAAAAGAACTTTAAATTTCATAATTGATCCTGTTTTAGTTTCATGTTAAATATATCATTTTTCATGCCAAAAATAGCAAAGACTATTTCTTTTCGTTCTTTAATCCATCCATTCTTATCCTTATGAGGTTGATAATCACCAGCATATATTGACTCCATACACCAAGCAGAAGAATTGCAAGTGTTACAACCATCCACTTTGGCGCCAGGGTAGACCAAAGGCTCCTGTACACGGGAGGTGCCTTTATTACCGGTGTCCCCCATTCTCTGTTCTCCCTCTTCTCCACATTACCGTACAAATAATGTTCATTGAACCTCCCGATAACCGTAATATTACCAAGACTGTCTCCCGGAATATCATTCGGGAATTCCAGTTGTACTGTACCGGTCTCATCAAGCACGCCCGTGGCTACCGGGAGCAGGCTGAACATCCTCGGAACATATACCCCTACCTCGTCACCGGCAACAGGAATGACTCCGTCATCTGCCGGCATCGTGGCTGTCAGGGTGATGCTCCTCTTTCCCTCCTCCTCACCGAGAGTCATCTCGAGGTTAACATCGGTTATACTGAGATCGCTGAAAGTGGCATCAACAAGAGTGTCGCCGTCAAAAGTGGCAGTAAAGGGCCAGGTGCCATCCTCGGCTACATAGAGCGCAACAGTACTGCCGATCGTGTAACTGGCGCTGCCGGTCACGTCTGTCGTTGCTTCACCAAGGAGGTTCTCACCATTTAAAAATCTTATGGTAAGGCCCGGTAGAGGCACCTCTCCTGTCTGGGTGATGTTGGTCATTTTCACCTGAAGTACCTGCTGCGAATCACTGTTCTTGAGATATGAAAAGAGCATGTACGGGCTGATTTTCGACTCCTGGACAACAGATGCCGGAAAGCCGCTGGCTGACCAGCATACGACCAGAATCAGGAGGGCAAAGTATCTGTATGATCTACTCATTTTACCAGTTCTTTCGGGTTATAGATTATTCTTCTCTTCAGCCTCTTCCATTTCAGCAATGGAAATAATGGGCGCAAGCTTTGAGATGATCATAAAGAGCATCCCGAAAACCGCCACCCCTGCTGCAGTAAGTGCCCACTCTATCCATGTGGGAGAGTAAAAGCGCCAGTCATGCCTTATGTCCTGAATAGGAAG
>JAKEGI010000061.1 GCA_022615595.1 Bacteroidales bacterium
ATCCTCCGCCTTGTCAATCGCGTCAGCCATCTGGTCTACAATGAAGTCCAGTATGATGTGCATCATCCATGCTGGACCCTTGTTTACGGAAGATATGTTCCTTTCAATAATTGAATAAACACCCTTGATAGGGAAGCTGGTTGTCTCAGAATAGCCACTTACTGTTACAATGAAATTCCGGCCGATAAATATGTCAACCTCATCTGAGAGCAGATTTTCCTGTTCATAACGAAGAGCATTGAAGACGATGAACGTATAACCGGGAAATTCATCGATCTTAGGAACCTGAGTTTCATCAGTGCAGTCTTCGATGGATAGAGGATGGATCCCTAAAGGAGTCACAAGCTCAGAAAGCTCTTCGCGTGATGCCTTCATATAGTTGAACCATACATAGCCTTCCTTTTCCAGAGAAGCAAACGCATCCTCGAGTGAATTCAGTTTCCCGGCCAGGCCTGAAGGCGTAATATGGTAATAATCCGATCTGCTCATGATGTTGCTTTTACTTCTGCGACTTAACTATCATGGTCATCATCTCGCCAATCTTTGAAGGGTTGATCCACCGTACGACAACTACCATGTCATTGGGCTGGTCAACTATCACATAATTTCCACCCATGCCTACGGCATAGAAAACAGAATCAGGTACTCCTTTCCACTTTGTGCTGCCTGTGAGCAGCCACCACATATAGCCATAGCTGCTGTTGGCAGGAGAGGGGGAGGTGGCCTTTCTTATCCATTCTTCTGAAACAAGTCTTTTCCCGTTCCACTCACCGTTTCTCAGAAACAGCAGACCGAAACGGGCATGGTCAAGGGTGCTGATTATCATTCCGCCGCCAAAGTGGGCGCCTCCGCTGACTGACTGAATCATCTGCCCGTCAATGGTGATCCACGAGTTGTCATAGCCATTCCAGCGCCAGGTTGTTGAGGCGCCAATCGGATCCATTATTCTTTCTTTGAGAATTACCGGAAGGGGTCTGCGGTAGACCTGCAGCAGTGAGTATGCCAGAAGGTTGACTCTTACATCATTGTATTCATAGGCAGTGCCAGGTTCAAGCAGCTCTCTCCTCTGCCAGTCATCAGGAGTCCCGGTACGAGGCGGCCTGTCAGCCCAGTCCGGCACACCGAACAGTGTTCCGGACCAGTCGGAGCTCTGGTTGAGAAGATGTTCCCAGGTAATCTTTGAGTTATGAGGTCCGTTAAAGGTACCGTCAGTCACATTTTTCCAGACTTTGTCTTCTACCTCGATAAGGCCATAGTCATATGCCAGTCCTGCAACTGTGGAGAGGTAACTTTTTGTTGCACTGAATGTGATCTCGGGCCGTTCGATATCACCCCATGAAGCTACTATGTACCCGTTCCTAACTATCACCCCTGACGGTTCTCCCCGGTCAATAACGGGACCCATGATACGGAACCCCGGTTCTCGGCCGTATGTGTTGAGAATGGCGATCCGGAGATCAACCGGATAGTCTATCTCATTTTCGATGGCAAACTTTATGGCATTATTCAGCTCAGTGGTGTCGAATCCCATTTTTTCAGGCTCTCTCTGTTCCCAGCTACCGTATGGAGGGAAATATAGTGGTGCTTGTTCAGCTTTTTTCTTCTGCTGAGCAAAGGAGGCTGAGGTTAAGGTTAAGAGTAAGGCGGCAAGAAGAATCAACCTCCCGGACCGGTTATTGATACTTACTGAATGGAAGCGTTTCATATTCGTCTTATGTATGAGAGATAAGGTTATACATAATTAAAACTATACTTAAATATCGAATTCATTTTGTAGAATCAAGGTGATTATTCGTTTTAGCTGAGGCAAATCCTTATTAATTGTCTCCCAAATTACTGTATCCTCAATTGCATGATATTCATGCAGTATAAAGTTCCTCAGAGCTCTTACCTTATACCAGGGGAAATCATACTTGTCAAGAATTTCTTCACTGACATGTATAATTGCTTCTCCGATAACTGCAAGCTGAAATAAAGTTGCATCAATTGTCTTCCTGTCACCAAGAAATTCATTCCTCGATGATTTTCCGGTAAATTTTTTAATCGCACTTATTGCGTCAAGGATGTGTTTGAGTCTTTCCCTGTCTGTTATTTTTCTATCTCTCATAAATCAATGTAAGTTCAGGATTTATGCGCTTCATCATCTCAGGGCTGACAGCATCCTTCATAACTATGTCTATTCTGCCCGAGGTCAGCTTTCCCAACTGGTGCTGAATCTCAGCAAGGTCAAACAATGAAAATGATTTATTTTTCCGGACCTGGATCATTATATCGATATCGCTTCTGGAATCATGGGCCCCCCGGGCATAGGAGCCAAAAAGCCATGCCTTCAACACATTTTTTTGTCCGGCAAAGTACTCCTTTATCTTTTGTTTAATGAATTCAATGTTAATCTTGGAGGCAGCAGCATATTTTAATCTTTCCTCAGCAACCTTAATTGCAGCATATGCAAGATGTTCTCCACTGAGATCATAGGTGATTTTATCTGACAGCCAGAGTACAAGGAGCGAGTCCGTTTCAATGCCGTAATATTCAGCAAGTTTGACTACCTGGTCCCTGGATGCCTCTCGCTTCCCGTTCTCAATTTTACTTAGTATTGCCTGATCAATATCCAGGTAAGCAGCAACCTTTCTGAGCGGGTCGCCGCTTTGAAGTCTCAAATCCTTCAGCTTTTCAGAGAAGAGTTTCATTTTGAACAATGTATCTTGACAAAAATAGTCAAAACAATTAGAATATGCAATGCCTAAGCTTCAATAAGGCGCGATTTCAGTTTTGATACCAGGTCTCCAAATTCAATCTGAAACCCTTCTCTTTCAAGTGAAGTGACAAACTCACTATGTTTCCGGTTGTGCCTGTATTCAGGTTCTCGGGAGGGGTGTCGAAGATATTTTTCAAAGATGTCAGGATCTTCACCTGTATTTAGTACCGCATGGTAAACCATCCGGGTCTCTCTGCGGTGCATAGAAGAGCCCAATATCTTCCTGTGGCCTATGGTGATGTCTGAGATGCCTTTTAATCCCAGGTCCTCTACTCCGAGATCAGAAAGAATTCTGATTATCACTCCGTTTATCTCACCGAAATACTCCTTTGAAGGAAATATGGTGCTGAATTTCCTGGCAACTGTAATAACAGCCATGGCAGGTGTAAGAATAACCGCCTCGCCTCCTGTGGGCCTTTTGGTAACAGGTATGTTATCTTCTTCCACCGCTGAAAGTATGAGAGATTTTTCCGGCGTATTGCTCTGTCCCAGGACAATGACAGTCGATTCGGGTTGCCATATCAATAATCCGTCGCCTGTACCGGCAAACAAGACTGCATCAGGGAGTGCATACGGCAGTACCGTGACAGTCATGGACCCGGCAATTATTTATGGACAGGGGTGCCGATGGCGTCAGACCCGGCCTCAAGAAAAACCTCGGAGATTGTCGGGTGAGCGTGCATCGTACGGGCTACATCCCACACGGTGCTCTCCACAGCCATGTAGGCTGCCGCTTCGCTTATCATGTCAGTTGCATTGTGAGCTATGATCTGCACTCCCAATACCTCACCGTACTTTGGCTCGGAGATGATTCTGAGGATGCCCTCGGGGTTACCCTCGGTGAGCGCTTTTCCGTTAGCCGAGAGAGGGAACTCATTTACCTTATATTCAACCCCGTCTGCTGTCAGCTGCTGCTCCGTCTTACCAATCTGCGCTATCTCCGGATCAGTGTATATTGTAAGAGGCACCCTTTCAGTCTCCATTGTCTCTGTGATGCCCAGGATATGGTTCACTGCTGCCAGTGCCTGTGCTGAGGCGGCATGGGCATAAATGCTGCGGCCGTTGACATCGCCCACGGCATAGACCCCCTTGACGCTGGTCATGAAATGCTCATCGGTGACATAGAAGCTCTCATCTGCTTCGGGCTTGAGAGACCCTGTCGGCTTTATGCCCTTGCGAGGCATGCAGTTAACTATACCCTCGTAGTCACCCACATTGAATGAATCAAAGCCCTGGCTTCCGTCAATGACCTTTATCTTCATCGTTTCGAAGCGCCGGGTTATGTATGTGTTAAGATAATCATCAAGAGCCGGGAAGACCCTGTCAGCTGTCTTCACAAGGGTCACATCTTTGCCTATCAGAGCCAGCAACTGAGACACCTCTGCCGCCACGGGGCCCTCCCCGGCTACAAGAAGCTTATGGGGGATTTCCTTCATTGAGAACAGGTTCTCAAGGTTCAGTATCTTCTTC
>JAKEGI010000062.1 GCA_022615595.1 Bacteroidales bacterium
AGTCTGGTGTGCCATGATCATTCTTCCGTTTGTAGTGCCTGTACTCTGGGGTATAATACTGGCCATCACTCTCTTCCCCCTGTACAGGAGACTGCTTAAGCTCTTCCGTGGCAAGAAAGGGCTGTCAAGTTTAGTGATTACCCTCATATTACTGGCCCTGATAATCACACCTTCAGTATTCCTGATCTCTTCCATTGTAGAAAATGCCAAAGAGCTGGTAGCATCTGTACGCGATCATTCCCTTGTCATTCCACCGCCTGAACAAAAGGTTGCCGAATGGCCGCTGATAGGGAAACCAATTCATGCAGCATGGTTAGCATTGTCAACAAATGTTGAAGCTGCCCTGCAAACATACCGGGAACAGATTCTTTCTTTCGGTGAAAAGTTTCTTACAACAATAAAAAGTGTTCTCTCAAGCATATTAATGCTTATACTTTCGGTAATAATTTCCGGAATATTCCTTGTCGGGGCAGAAAACTCAGAAAAATCAGCCCTGAAATTTACTCACAGGATATTCGGAAAAACCGGCGATGAGATACTCGATATGGTAATCCTCACAGTAAGGAATGTAGCAAAAGGGATTCTGGGAGTGGCATTCATACAATTTGCATTAGTTGGCGCGGTTCTCATTCTGGCAAAGGTTCCTTTTGCCGGGTTGTGGGCGTTGGCGGCATTACTGTTTGCCATTGTACAGATACCTGTGGGAATAGTGGCCATCCCGGTTGTTATTTACCTCTATTCAGCCAGGGAGCCATTGCCGGCCACTGTATGGTCAATAATCATTATTATTGTTTCAATGAGTGATAACGTCCTGAAGCCATGGCTTATGGGAAAGGGGGCGCCCGTGCCAATGCTTGTAATATTTCTCGGGGCTGTCGGAGGCATGATTATGTCAGGTTTTATCGGGTTATTCACAGGGGCAATAGTATTATCACTCGGATATAAGCTGGTAACAATCTGGATAGGAGGTGGCCTGCAAGACAGGCAGACGGAATCATCTGAAAAGTCATCTTAACATCCAGGCTATGATATTTATTCAACTTGCTATCTTATTGCTCTGCATCTTCATAGGTGCACGGATGTCAGGCATTGGGCTTGGCGTCATGGGGATGATCGGGTTACTGATTTTACTGTTTGTTTTTGGAGTACAGCCCTCCGACCCTCCGCTTGAAGTAATGCTCATTATTATGAGCGTGGTGACGGCAGCAGCAGCCCTGCAGGCAGCAGGCGGCATGGATTATCTCGTAAAGGTTGCCGGCAATATCCTCAGGAGCCATCCCGGACAGATTACGATACTCGGACCTCTTGTGACATACTGCTTTACACTTTTTGCCGGAACAGCCCATATCTCATACTCTATCCTGCCTATCATAGCTGAGGTGGCCATCAAGGCACGCATTAGACCCGAGAGAGCGCTCAGCATGAGCGTCACAGCAGCACATATGGGTATTACGGCAAGCCCGGTGTCAGCCGCCTCTGCAGCACTCCTGACAGTGCTGGCTGCATCTGGAGTAAGGCTGGCAGACATACTGATGGTATGTATACCCGCGACACTTGTCGGCGTGATAGTAGGTATAATATTTGTCTACAAGAGGGGCAAAGAACTTGACAAAGACCCGGAATTTCTCGAAAGAATGAAGGATCCGGTCTTTGCTAAAAACCTTGACAGTGAAGTACAGGGAGAGATTGCACTCAAACCGGGAGCCATCAGATCACTTATAATTTTCGGCATTGCCGTTCTTGCAGTGGTATTGCTTGGGTCATTCCCGGGATTGCTTCCCGGCTTCGCGGGGAAGGCAGGCTTTACTCCGAATTTTGCCGTTAATGACTCCGGTCAGGTTATGATGCCTGCCATGATCATGATGGTTATGCTGGCGGCTGCAGGTTGTATAATATTGTTTGCCAAAACAACGGCAGCACAGGTCACAAAAGCAAGCCTTTTTGCAAGTGCCGGCCAGGCAACCATTGCCGTCTTCGGTGTTGTGTGGATGAGCAGCTCTTTCATGGACCATAATTTCGTGGTCATAAAAGAGACACTCGGTGAAATGGTAAATAAGTTCCCGTGGCTCTTTGCCCTGGCACTCTTCACGCTGAGTATACTTCTCTTCAGCCAGGCCGCCACAACGAAGGCTCTGATGCCCCTGGGACTTACCCTTGGCCTCTCCCCTGCCTTCCTTCTGGGTATCTTTCCTGCAGTGAACGGTCACTTTTTCGTCCCCGGTTATCCTACCCTTCTTACTGCAATCCAGTTCGACAGAACAGGTACAACACGAATAGGCAAATATGTACTTAATCACAGCTTTATGCTGCCAGGTATAGTTACAACCCTGGCATCGGTTATTGCCGGACTTGTATTTCAACTTGTTCTCTTGTAAATCAATCAATACTTTTTCGTAGTATTGTCAGGGAGAATGAAAATGATCATAAAGAACCGTACGATACTACCGGTGGTGATATCACTGTCTCTCTTTATTTCCTTCCCGGCAACGTTGTCATCACAGGAGAGTCCTTCCGGTGCAGTAAGGGATATTTCACTCGATGAGGCGCTCATGCTTTCAATGCAGAATAACCTCGGGCTGAGAATGGCAAGAACCGACAGCGCCATTGCCCGCGAAGAGGTTCTGTATGCCAGGGCGGCAAGGACCCCGTTTCTCTCAGCCGGGATCAACTATAACTATATCGGGAACCCGGTACTCTACCGCGACTTTTATTCAAATGATACCCTCATTAATTATCTCAACCACCAGGCCGGATGGAATCTGATGGCAGGAGTTCCGATCTATAACGGAGGCAGAATTAACAAAAATATAGAGAAGAAGCAGGTTAATGAGCTTATCATGAATGAGGTGCTGAAGATGACCGCCGCCCAGGTGCGTCTTGCAGTGATCCAGCAGTTTTACACTCTTTACAGGCTCTATCGCGAGGTGGAAATCATCGAGGCAAATATAAACAGTATTGAGGTGCGTATCAGGCAGCTTGAGTCAAGGGTGGCAAACGGGCAAAACCTTATCAGCGACCTTAAGAGAACCGAATTGCAGCTTTCGAATTATCAGATCGAGGTATTCACAACCCGCAACAATATTGCGATAATAGCTAACTACCTGTGTATCCTGACCGGCATTGACCCCCCTCTCCTCCTGATGCCCATAGAAGCTGTCATTGAAGTACCGGGTGATACAATGTATTATGAGGCTTGCCTTGCCGAAGCAATGATTAACAGGTATGAACTGAAACAATCGGAACTCAGCCAGCAACTTTCGGAGATTGACCTGCAGATCACAAGGAGCGCAAGACTGCCAGTGATAACAGGTAACGCACTTTATAATTCACAGTACCCTGTTCCCGGCACATTCCCTCCCCAGGCAGATATTCTGAATTACTGGGCGGTTGGAGTCGGATTATCCTATGAGATATCAAGCCTCTATAATATTAATCACAGAATCAGATCGAACAGACTGCAAATCGAAAAAGAGACCATTCAGACTGACAATGTCAGGAATATGATCGACCAGGAGCTGAAAATGGCCTATGTGAAATTCATTGAGAGCAAGAGGAATATTGAATCATTCAGGAAGAATGTCGATCTTGCCAGGAGCAACTACAATATCGTGAAGAGCAAGTATGACAATGAATTTGCACTTATCATTGACATGATCGATGCGGAAATACAGCTGAATGACGCACAGTTGTCTCTCAATAACGCCATAATTGACTCAATAAACCAGTACTACTCCCTGTTGTATGCCATGGGAAAACTAAACTGAAAAGAGATGGACGGAGAGACAAGCCAGGCAGGTGCCGCATCAGTTAAGAACAAGAGAAATATTTACCTTGAGGTGGCGGCAACTGTACTACTTGCCGCGGGTACATTGTGGATACTCTCCCTTATTTTTAACTTCAGCCGTCATATCAGAACCAACAATGCCCAGGTTGACGGTGACCTTGTTGCTGTAACATCACGTATTTCTGGCATTATAAAGGAGACCAGGTTTGAGTCCTATGATGTTATAAAGGCAGGTGATACGATCGTGCGGATCGATGACGAGGAGTTCCGGATCAAGGTGCAACAGGCTGAAGCCGATCTTGAGACAGCCATTACCGGACTGCATATTGCAGAGCAGAATGTGATAACGGCAAGATCTCACGAAGCGGCGGCGAAGGCAAAACTGCAGGGCAACACTGCCAGCCTCGAGAGAGCTGAGAAGAACTACCAGAGATATCAGAATATGTACGCTGACTCTGCCGTCACGCGAAACCAGTTTGACCAGGTCATAGCGCAATGGAAGACTGACCAGGCCTATCTTGAGGCAGGTGAAAAGGAACTTCTGGCAAGCAGATCGGTGACAGAACAAAATATCAGGAACATAGCCTCTGCAAAGGCCACAGTAAAAAGAAAGGAGGCCGATCTGGAGGCTGCCAGGCTTCAGCTCTCATACACGGTGATGACTGCTCCCGTGAACGGGGTGGCAGGAGAGAGAACTATTTTCACAGGTGAACTTGTTCATGCAAACCAGATGATGGTGGATATTGTTCCGCAGGACAGGAAGTGGGTTACGGCCAATTTCAAGGAGACACAACTCAAAGACCTGAAGATCGGACAAGAGGTAGTAATTGAAGTGGATGCCCTTGGCGGTAAAAGATACACAGGAAAGGTTAAGAACCTGTCACCTGCAACAGGGGCTAAATTCTCAATGGTGGCTCCGGACAACTCGACCGGTAACTTTGTAAAGATAACTCAGCGTATTCCTGTAAATATAGAGTTTGATGACCTGCCGGATAAGCTGCATGAGGTAAGACCCGGGATGAATGTTACCGTGACGATCAAAAAGTGACAACCGATGAAATGGCAGAGGGGTGAGCTATTCATTGTCACCGGGTTATACCTGCTGATAATCCCCTTCTTCAATGCCCTGAATGCCACTGGTTTTGAAAATGCCCAGATACAGGGGCATTTCGGTGCATCAGGAACAGAGTTCATGTATATGAACCTGGTTCCTTTTTTTGTGCTCGTCGCCGGTATACCTCTTGCCCTTGAGCTGGCAAAGAGATTCCCGCTAAGGTCACTGATGATCTCAGTCATTATTCTTTCGTTTTTCTTCAACACACTTACTGCCTGGGCGCCCGGCGTAGGATGGTTCATTATTTTCAGGTCAATGGTCTCGTTCCTTATGATATTCGGGATAGTGGCAGCGCTGATACCCATTGTCAAGCGGTATAATCCTGCGCTGAACATGGCAATCCTCTATGGAATAGTGCAGTTCATTATACAGGGCAGCAGCCACCTCTACAAGTTCCTTGGGGCCAATTTCGCCCACATTTATGACTGGCGTATTTCAATCCTGCTGGTAAATATCAACTTCCTGCTCTGTATTGTCCTTACTTTTGTCTTCCTGAGGAAAAATGTTACTCCACCGAAGCGGCCATTTGATTTTGATTTTACCGGCTGGATAATAATGATCCTGTTCTTCCTGCCACTGCTTTTTCTTGCAGCCGAGGGACAGAGGAGAGAGTGGTTCTCAGACCCTGCCGTTATTATTGCCATAATCTCAGTAATAATCATAATCGTTATCTATGTTTTATATGCCCGTTCAGTCTCAAAGCCGCTGATTGACCTTAAAGTGTTCACCTACCGTAATGTTGCCATCGGAACGCTGCTCTTCTTTCTGACAGGAGCCCTTAATGGCACGGGAAGCATTATAACAGGGTTTATGGGCGGGATACTTGGATTTGATGACCTGTATATGGCCCGGACTCACCTGTTTATCCTTGCCGGGCTGTCAGCCTCAATACCTCTATGTACCTATCTTCTTTACAAACGCATACATTTGCACCTGATTGCGGTGACCGGTTTTCTTTCCTTTGCCCTCTATCATGGACTGATGTATTTCAGGTTCTATCCCGATATTTCCCCTAAAGATTTTATGTGGCCGCTTGTATTCAAAGGTGCCGGAATTGGATTTCTTTACGTTCTCAGCTCACTATATATATCAGAAAAGGTTCCCAAACCATTAAGTACCTCACGCATGATGAGCGGGGTTATTGCAAGGATAATCCTTGCCTCTTTGCTGGGTGCCACGGTATTGACAACCATGGTTTCAAAGCTCACGGTCCATCATGCGACCGGGATCGGTCAGCAGATTACCGCGACAAATGAGGAGGCAGTCAAAGATTATGAGAATGCCATGAACTATTACATGAATCAGGGGCTAAAGGTTACTGAAGCGGATAAACTTGCCGATGACCCGCTGAGGTACGAGATCCAGAGACCGGCAATGATGCTTGCTTATAAGGATATCTACCTGGTCATGGCCATAGTAAGCCTTATACCAGCATTGTTAATAATATTTCTCAGGCTGGGAAGAAGAGCGCTGAGGCCAGTCGAGGTCGAACCGATCCCGCTCTGACCCCCGCGCCTGGTTAAAAGGTCTCTTTTTTTTTGATCAGTCGCTTTACTTGGCTCTGAATACTATTCCGCCGCCAAGATTGAACTGGTAATATGTTGAGAAACCTGAAATACCGGCCCCTGTGCCTCCGGTGCCGAAATAGATCCCTCCGCCAACTGCCTGTACGGCAGAAAGAAGGCCAAGCTGTAACTTTATCCCCATCTTTTCATTCGCCCAGACATGAAGGCCTGCCTTGATGCCCCATGCAAACTTGGTCGCTCCGTCGCTAAAGTCTGTGTCAGGATTTTCAACATTCAGAATATCCATGCCGAGCTGCATGCCGAAATAGGGCTCAACTTTAGGATTGACAGGCACATACTTGTTGAAACTGAGGAACAACCAGTTCTGGGCAAGGTCAAATGTTGCATATTGTATACCTCCCAGAAAGTATTCCATCGGCGCTTTCGAATCGAGACGCAGGTAGGTAAACTCAACACCTATGGCTGGTGCAGGCATTATCTCGAGACCGCCGCCGTACTGAAAGCCTCCCTTTATTTTTCCTGACCAGTAATCCGTATCAGAATAGTATGAGTCAACATTGTTGTCATCGAATGCGTATGTCGCATAGCCGTGAATACGTATTGAAGGACCGCTTGGTGCAGGTCTCGGGGCCGGCTGCGGGTAGGCCTGCGGTGCGGCCTGAGGAACAGGCTGCTGTGTTGGTGTCTGGTATGTCTGGGCCATCAGGATGGTCCCTGCAAGAAAGATAACAATTGTGAGTAGCTTTTTCATATCTGCAATTTTAAAGGTGTTTAACAATAACAGTAATGACCTGCAAACAATAAAATCTTTTGCCCTCAGGCCCGGGCAATTGCAAATATATAACAATTCACTGGTTTCAATCTGCTTTTCCCCTGTTCCAGATACCTTTACGTCACTTTTTTTGTACCTTTGAAATAGATCAACCCTCAGGACATGACTGAAAAAATAAAACCGGCCCGGGTGCAATCAGCCGGAAAGGTTTCTCCCAAAATGAACTCCCGACTCAATGAGATCAGTAAGTTAACCAAAAAGGAACTTAAAGCACGATCGCGTAAGTTCTCGAAAAAGTATTGCGTTGGTGACGGCGATAAGTTCAGCCTCGATAAATACCGGACAGATCCGGATATTGACCTGGGTCCGGAAGATAAGCCTCAGATGAAGCAGACACTGCAGGTCGGGGTCGAAGCACTTGCAGAGATGCAGAACATACTTTATGCACATGACAGGTGGTCACTGCTGCTTATTTTCCAGGCTATGGACGCCGCAGGAAAGGACGGAGCAATTAAGCATGTCATGTCAGGCGTAAATCCGCAGGGATGCCAGGTGACCGCATTCAAGGCCCCAAACGCGGAGGAGCTTGACCATGACTTCCTCTGGCGCTGCCAGAAGCAACTGCCTGAACGCGGCCGCATCGGTATCTTTAACCGCTCATACTATGAAGAGGTACTTGTAGTGCGTGTGCATGAGCAGATATTGAAAGCACAGAAACTTCCAGAGAAGCTGGTTACTGAGGACATCTGGCAGGAACGGTTCAAAGACATACGCAATTTTGAGAAGTACCTTTACAGAAACGGGACAAAGGTGATCAAGTTCTTCCTTAATGTTTCCAAAAAAGAGCAGAAGAAGCGTTTTATTGAGCGTATCGACAATCCGGAGAAAAACTGGAAATTCAGCGCTGCTGACGCCAAGGAAAGAACTTTCTGGAAAGACTATATGAAAGCCTACGAGGAGATGATCAGAAAGACCTCAACAAAAGAATCTCCATGGTATGTAGTGCCTGCAGATAACAAATCATTTGCACGCATAGTGATAGCATCCGCCGTCATAAATGCCCTCGATGAACTGCACCTCGAATACCCTAAGGTCGGCAAGGAGAAGATCGCTGAGCTGCAGGCAATAAAACAAATACTGATGGATGAAAAATAGTCTGTCATATTAAACCTGAAAAACTCAAATACAGTTAGTTACCTTAAACAGCTCAGGGAGCTTGCCGATGCCAAAATAATAACAGAAGCAGAATTCATTACTATCAAGAAAAAATATTTAGTTAATTTGTGAAAACAATACCAACAACAGCTTCAATGAAAAGTAGAAAATACCCATGGATAGTCCTTCTGTTGCTTGTTCCCGGTTTACTTATGGCACAGGAGAAGATGAGCAAGGAACAGCGCAAGCTTGAAAAGCAGCAGCAAACGGAAGGGATGGTAAAAGCGGTC
>JAKEGI010000063.1 GCA_022615595.1 Bacteroidales bacterium
CCAGAGGGCTTTTGACATTATGGTATGGGCCGATGACAACGGCAAGCCCGGGCTCCTGCTTGGTACGACAGAGGGTCCGGTGGCGAGCCCGGGTGAAACTGTAAACGGATTTACCACATACTTCTTTGAAAAGCCTGTCAGCGTCTTTGGTAACTTTTGGATAGGATGGAGACAGCACTCCGAGACATTCCTTAATGCAGGCCTTGACATGAACACACCTCAGGTTGGCAAGCATTATTTTCTTCTCTCCGGCAACTGGGAACAAAGCCAGGCACCAGGGACAGTGATGATGCGTCCTGTCATGAAGGGCGAAGGCACAACCTCCTCCTCAGATGACAATCCGTTGATCAACAACATGTTCATGATCTATCCAAATCCAACCAACGGCCCCACGACACTTCAGGTGTCAGATGATGCTCCTGACGATTTCATCATTGAGGTCCTCTCTTCAACCGGCAAGAGGGTTTTGTCAATGCCGCGAAGTGATCATCCGGACTTCAGCTCCCTTGCAGGAGGGACATACATTGTCATTATTAAAACAGGCACCGGCAGGCCGCTTTCGCTGCTGCGCCTTATAAAAGTTAACTGACCACCTTAATGGCTGAAGAGGAACTGACAGAGATACAGGAGCAGGAGCTCTTTGAACATTATCGCTATGTGGTCGATGCGGGGCAGTCAATGCTTCGTATTGACAAATACCTTACCGCACGTATCGAGGGGGTATCGCGTACAAGGGTACAGGCCGCCGCACAGGCAGGTAACATCATGGTAAATGATGCGCCTGTCAAACCCAACTACCGTGTCAAGCCGCTTGATGTAATACAGATCCTCCTCCCCAATCCGCCACGCGATATAGAACTGATCCCACAGAATATCCCTGTTAATGTGGTCTTTGAGGATGACGACCTGATCGTTGTCGACAAGGAGGCTGGCATGGTAGTACACCCGGCCTACGGCAACTACTCGGGAACGCTCATGAATGCACTCATGTACCATTTCAGGGATCTGCCATTGTTCAACACGGGCGAACTGCGCCCCGGGCTGGTGCACCGGATTGACAAAAACACTTCGGGCCTTCTTGTCATCGCCAAGAACGAGTATGCCCTCAACAGGCTCTCACGTCAGTTCTTCAACCGCACCACAGGACGGAGATACATGGCCCTGGTGTGGGGCACACCCGATCCTGAGGAGGGGACAATCACAGGCCACGTGGGTCGTAACATCAGAGACCGCAAAATAATGCAGGTCTTTCCCGACGGAAGCCAGGGCAAGCATGCTGTAACGCATTACAGGGTGCTTGAGAAGATGAGCTATGTGTCACTCATTGAATGCCGTCTTGAGACAGGCCGCACCCATCAGATCAGGGTTCACATGGCATTCGCCGGCCACCCTCTCTTCAATGATGTGGAATATGGTGGCAACCGTATACTGAAGGGCACTACATTCACAAAGTATCAGCAGTTTGTCCGCAACTGTTTTGAGATACTGCCCCGCCAGGCGCTTCACGCGCAGTCGCTCTCGTTTGACCACCCTGTCTCCGGCAAGCGGCTCTCCTTTGAGTCAGACCTGCCTGATGACATGGCACGCGTGATTGAGAAGTGGAGGCACTATATCGCTGGCAGGGAATGAGGCAGTAGGCAGTAGTTGGGCAGGGGCTTATGTTGAGGTTGAGGTTGAGGTTGAGGTTGAGGTCAAGGTTAAGGTTGAGGTTACAAGGAACAAGGAACCTTCAGACCCTCAGACGGAGCGTAGCGACAGACCCCAAGACAGCGAAGCGTCAAGACCGCAGGACGGAGCGAAGCGACCTCTACCAGGAACCTCCTGCACCGCCGCCACCGAAACCGCCGCCGCCAAAGCCACCGAAGCCGCCGCCACCGCTGAAGCCTCCTCCTCCCCTTCCCGAGAAGCCACCCCAGCTGCCGCCATGCGACCTGCCGCTCCCCAGCAGGCTCATCAACAGCCAGAATGGAATAGCGTCAGCACCCGTCCTCCTGATGTGCTTGTTATTGGAGTTGCCGGCAGAAGCCACAGCGATCAGAATAATAATGATTACCAGAAAGATTATCCCAGGAATAAATCCGTATGACTCGTCACCCGAACCCTGTCCGTAGTCCTCATAGCTGTATTCGCCTGATGCCAGTGCCATCAGAACATCAGTGGCAGCACTGAGGCCACCGAAGTAATCGCCGTTACGGAATCGGGGCAGCATCTCCCTGTCAATGATATCTGCGCATGCCAGGTCAGGTATGGCACCTTCAAGTCCGTAGCCCGTGGCAATGAATACCTGTCCGTCCGAGGTGGCAGTCTTAGTCTTGAGCAGCACCACCAGGCCGTTATTGAAATCTGACTGCCCCACACCCCATTCTTTTCCAACCCTGTAGGCAAAGCTCGACCTGTCATACCCCTGCAGGTCATTAACAATGACCACCGCAATCTGGTTTGAAGTCGAGTCGCTGAATGCAACAAGCTTGTTCTCAAGTGCCTGCACCTCAGAGGGCTGGAAAAGCCCGGCAAGATCATTCACCAGCCTGGGCGGCTCAGGACGCTGAAGCAAAACCTGTGCCCCTGCGGAGATAGTGACAATAAGCAGAGCGGTAATACATGTGACAAAATAGAGCTTCCTGTTCATCATCACTCTGTCGTCTTGTTAATGTCAAACGAAATGGTATCCGTCAGCTCGTTAATGTCATCTTTGGTAAAGGGGAAGTGGTCCTTCAGCTGTACTCCCGCCATAATTATTCCTTCCGCCAGTCCTTCTGCAAAGAGGTTCTCAGAGAAGCGCATTTTAATATGGTCGCGTATCTGGTCCCAGAATCCAAGCGGAACAACACTGTTGAGGCCGGTGTCACCGATGATGGCGAATTTGCGCTCCCTGACGGCCAGGTATATCAGCACGCCGTTGCGGTCAGCCGTTTTGTGCATACCCAGTTTCCTGAAGAGCCATGCCGCCTCATCAAGTATGTCTCCCTTGCATGAGGTCTCGACATGAACACGGATCTCACCGGAGGTTGAATGCTCGGCCTCAGCGATGGCCCTGACAATCACCGCCTGTTGCTCTGGGGTAAAGAATGAAGATGCTTTCATCTGTGGTCATTTCAGAACTGCACCTGAGGCACTTGCCCGGCACCCTCATCCGCTTCAAAATATGGTCTTGCAGTGAATTTAGTGAAGGAGGCGATTATATTGTTCGGGAACTGCCTGATGAAGGTGTTGTATGTTCTGGCAGCATCATTGAAGTTGTTTCTTGCGACAGAAATACGGTTTTCAGTACCTTCCAGCTCAACCTGCAGGTCACGGAAGTTCTGTGTAGCCTTAAGCTCCGGATACCTCTCCACTACAACCATCAGACGGGCTAATGCTGAGCTTACCTCTCCCTGTGCTGACTGGAACTGTTCCAGCTGCTCGGGAGTAATATTCGAAGGATCGACAGTCACCTGTGTGGCCTTTGCCCTTGCCTCAATAACCTGCGTCAGCGTCTCCTGCTCAAAGGCTGCTGCACCCTTCACTGTATTTACGAAGTTGGGGATAAGGTCAGCCCTCCTCTGATACTGTGTCTCGACATTGCTCCATTGCGTGGCAACCTGCTCATTCATGGGCACAATCTGGTTATAGGTCCTGACACCCCATGAAACGACAATAAAAACGATGAGTGCCAGAAAAGCAGCTATTACAATTCCAATGATGCATCCATTTTTCATCTCCGTTGAATTTTATTTATGCCAAATTTATTAAAAAAACCGTGTAGAGACGTTGCATGCAACGTCTCTACTCCAATTAATATTAATTTTGGATATAAATCCGTATAAAATGAGAACAATAGCCATTGCCGCGGGCGGCAACTCTTCAGAATACGATATCTCAATCCAGAGCGCCCGGGGTGTTGCTGAAGCACTGGACGGAAAATATAACCTGTATATTATCAATATTCG
>JAKEGI010000064.1 GCA_022615595.1 Bacteroidales bacterium
CGGGTCGCCATATAGTGACCCAGCGGATCCTATCGTTGCCGCAACATACGCCATGATCGCAGGTGAGTCACTCGGCCTTGGAACCTGTATGCTGGGTGCGATACATCCACTGATCCAGAACGGTAAAAAGGCTGAAAAGTTAAGAGGGAAATACGGTATTCAGTACAGGAGCCGTGAGGGGATCTTCGTAATATTCGGATACTCCGCTGTAAAATATGTCAAGGGTATTAAGAGAACCTTTGCATCCGTGAACATGAGCAACTGACTGGTGTTATAGAGATTAATTATGAGGAATATGTCAGATATATTAAACTACTCATGAAAATTGCCGTTACCGGTGCCTCCGGTCATGTGGGTGCGAACCTCTGCAGGATGCTGATTGATGATGGTTTTAATGTTAAAGCCCTGATCCATAGCTCCACACTGGGACTTGAGAATCTTAACCTTGAGTTAGTCAGAGGTGACATTTACAGTGAATCCGATCTTAGAAATCTTTGCCGGGGTTGTGAAACAGTCTTTCATCTTGCTGCCTGTATCAGTATCCGCCGAAAGGATGATACCTGTATCAGGACCAATGCTGAAAGCTGCACCACGCTGGTCAATGCGGCTAAGGCTGAAGGGGTTAAAAGGATCATCCATTTCAGCTCGATACATGCCTTCAAACATGAGCCGATGGAGCAGATGCTTGATGAGACGCGCGATCTCGCTCTCGATAGCACAGCATCATATGACAGGTCGAAGGCCCTGGGCCAGAAGATAATGCTCGAGGCCTGCTGCCCTGAACTGGAGGTGATTGTCTTAAACCCGACAGCTATTGTCGGTCCCTGCGATTACAGGCCTTCGCTGATTGGCAATGCCGTCATAAGATTCTATAAGGGGCAGAATCCGACACTCATACCAGGTGGGTATAACTGGGTGGATGTCAGGGATATCTGCAGGGCTGCAATCAATGCCCTGGACCAGGGCAGACCCGGTCAGTGCTATCTGCTTGGTGGCAGCTGGCAGAGCCTTGAAACACTGGCGGATATCATCTCACAACTTGGCGGACATAAGGCTCCGTCGGTCACACTGCCGATGTGGCTCGCCGGCGTCGGGGCTCTGTTCCTGAACCTGCATGCAACGCTCACGGGTTCAACTCCATTGTACACTTCGATGTCACTTGAAGCACTAAAATTCGGTCATAAGAATATATCCAGCCAGAAGGCAGCTGAAGAGCTGGATTTTGTCTCCCGTCCTTTTCAGGAGACAATGACTGACACTATAAGCTGGTTCAGACAAAAAAAATACATCTGATGGACAAGACGACTTTCAATCTCCTTGTGTGGGTATGGACAGCTATCGGCGTCATGGTCTTTCTCCTGCTGCTGTTTGTTACTGCACCCTATGGCAGGCACTCTTCAAAGAAATGGGGTGTGACCATACCTGACAGGCTGGGATGGTTCATGATGGAAATACCTGCGCTGCTGATCTTTATATGGCTGATAATCACCGGGAGCGAACAGAAAACAGCAGTGGTATGGATTATTGCCTTTCTCTATGCGTTTCACTATCTCAACCGTTCCGTGATATATCCGATACGAATCCGCACAAAAGGAAAAGAGATGCCACTGGTCATTGCCCTGATGGCAATCTTCTTCAACTTTGTAAATGCAGGCTTCCTTGGGTATTATACGGGAACGCTTCAGACGCAATACACCAATGAATGGTTTACTGATCCCCGCTTCATTACCGGACTGCCGCTTTTTATTACAGGCATGATAATCAATGTCACTTCAGACGAGAAGCTGATTCATCTCAGGAAGAGGAGTACCAACGGCTACCAGATTCCGCGCGGAGGACTGTTTGAGAAGGTCTCCTGTCCGAACTTCTTCGGAGAGGTCGTGGAATGGGCGGGGTTTGCAATAATCTGCTGGTCACTTCCGGCGCTTTCATTTTTCGTGTGGACATTCTGCAACCTTGTACCCCGGGCACTCGCACATCACAAATGGTACAGGAGCCATTTCAGTGATTATCCCGCTGGCAGAAAGGCTGTTTTTCCCTTTATTTTGTAACTTAACGGCACTTATTCTCTGAAGTGGACACTACCTATCTCAGTTATCGTCTAAGGTTCATCTGGCTAACAGTTTTTGCAGTTGCCATGGGTTTCCTCGAGGCAATAGTAGTAGTCTATCTCAGAATGATATACTACCCCGAAGGATTCGATTTTCCTCTTGCCCTTATTCCCCCGGAGGTACTTTCAATTGAGTGGGTAAGAGAGATTGCCACGCTGGTCATGCTGGCAGGTATTGGTATTATTGCAGGCAGGAATAATCTGCAGAGACTCTTTTATGCTCTCTTTGCCTTTGGTGTATGGGACATCTTCTATTATGTGGCACTCAAATTATTCCTGGCATGGCCAGCCTCAATCCTTACATGGGACCTTCTCTTCCTGATCCCAATACCGTGGCTCGGGCCAGTGCTGGCACCAGTGATCTGCTCGGTCACAATGATAATAATGGCACTCCTGATCATCGGCAAACAGGAAAGAGGGTTTATTGTAAATCCCTCCCATGCTGACTGGATATTGATCTATGGAGGTGCCGCAATAATCCTCTATACATTCCTTATTGACTACTCCAGACTTATAATTGACAGTGGCGTACTCTCATCAGCGAGTACCCCGGACGACGCAGAACAACTACTGTCAATGATTAAGCAATACATCCCCGGCAGGTATAAGTGGCTGATCTTTATTGCCGGTGAGCTGCTCATAATTTCAGGCACTGTCAGAATACTCCTTAAAACCCGCAAAAAAGATACTATTGAGAACGTTGGTTAAAGATGAGCATTCTCAGGCGTGTTCTTTCATCAATCCTGCTGCCTGTGGTAGGGTCTATGGCATGCCATGCCCCGTCTGAAAGGCCTGTCACAATATTTCCGCACAGGTATTTGTTGCCCTTGAAGTGAGGAGCATCGAGCACACCATCCTTTATGGCGCCGGCGATCAGATCAGCGTCTGACCAGGGATCCCTGCCTGAATCCTCTCCCCTCTTCCGCAGGGCCTCAAGAAGGTATCTTGCTTCATCCTTTAGTTCGTTCTTCCTCTCAATGACTATCTTGCTGTCAGCCAGGTCAGGCATGCCGCTGAGTGTGTTGTGCAGCACTCCGTGGGCTATCTCACAACTCTGGATCAATTCATCAGGAAAGATAGCATGATCACCTTCGCTGAAACCCACCACATGCAGAATATGGGGTTTAAGGGCAAGACTGATCACTGCTGAGGCAGCGAGCTGTCCCTGGGCAAACGAAGGATTTGACGAGAAATGTGCCAACCCGGCTCTTACTTCCCGTAAGACATTGAAGGAATCGTTCTTCAGTTCGCTTATCAGCTCATCCTTTGCAAGCATCTTGGCGATATCCATCCCGGGTGATGTTCCCGGAGGATTATTGAACATATACTGTGATACATAATCTCTCACACCGGCCTTCTTCGCATTATAGGCAGCCAGAAAGGCCATTGTGACAGCAAGTGTATCATGCGCATCACGGAGACTCCACTGGTGTGACTCATTGACCTCTACAGGGACTCCTTGCCGGGCGTACCAGCCCATTACCTCCTGGTGCTCCCTGATGGCTTCGCTGAGAGATCGTTTTGACC
>JAKEGI010000065.1 GCA_022615595.1 Bacteroidales bacterium
TGATAACAGGTTTAAGAGAAGCAGGATCAGCTGCAATAAGTTCCTGCAGAAAGTTTCGTGACTGCTCATCATCCTGCGGATCATCCTCATCACTCCTGATGCGGGTCTTTGACGTCCTGCCCTTGTTTGATTTCTCTTTCACTTCGAGGAATGTCAGCCCATTGGTATCATAGGTCCTCAGTCTGACCTTGTGCCTTGTAAGTCTTCCGGTTACGTGCTGATTGAAGAAAAGCAGGGATGGCGTGTCGAAGTAAACTGTCGTGTAGTTGAATTCCCGCCGGCCCTCTATCTCAAGTATATGGTAGGAGTCCACTGCATTTTCAAGCAGTTCCGGCAGTTTGCTCACCGGGAACAGGTACTTGGTGTCAACACGGTTCATGAACCTGACACTCACTATCTCCTCGAGCCCGATCGGTGCGTAGATATCAAGAATGTGTCTGATGCTGGTCAACCTCTGGTTTTAGAATTGTGGCAAATATAGTTGACTTTTCCGTCACCTGCACAAGCAGCAGATTTTACTTATCGAATGAGAGATACCTCCATCTTGTGTTTTCTGATGTGACATGTTCCCTGTTTACTATTTCAGCAGCCTTCTGAATGAGTTCCGGGTACTGGTCGGCAATGTTTAGCCTCTCCTGCGGGTCGGTAAGGATATTATACAGCTCAAATTCCATGTTTCCCTTATGCATCTCCTTTCGGATTGCCTTCATGTCACCGATTATAACAGCCTGCTGTCCTCCGTACTCGGGAAACTCCCAATAGAGGCAGTCATGACTCTCCTGTCTCTTTCCTTTAAGCTCCGGAAGGAAGCTAATTCCGTCTGTATTTGCAGGAGAATCAATACCTGCTGCCTCGCACAGTGTAGGCAGCACATCCCAGAAAGCAGAGACATGTTCAGTAACGGTTCCGGGTTTGATCTTCCCTGGCCAAAGTGCAATCATCGGAACCCTGATGCCTCCTTCATTCAAGGAGCCCTTGATGAAGCCCCGTTCGCTGCGGAAGGGACGGGCACTTTCAAACCATGGGGCATCTGTTCCGGCATTGTACCCCGGGCCATTATCACTGGAAAAAATAATCAGGGTGTTCTCATAGATCCCCAGCTCTTTCAGATGGTCAATAAGAAGGCCTACCTGCTCATCAAAATATGAGATCATGGCAGCATAGGTTGCCCTGGGATACCTGACAGGGAAATATCCCTCCCCTCCGGTGTATGGTTCTTCGTCGCCGAACTTATTGACATAATGTTCAATCCATTTCTCCGGGGCCTGCAGAGGCAGGTGGGGAACAGGTGTTGCCCAGTAAAGAAAGAAGTTTTTGCTGCTGTTTGCGTCAATGAATGAGATCATCTCATCAAACATCATGTCCGGGGCATAATTGGCCAGTTTGAATTTCTCATAGCTTTCAGGGTCGTATGGATCTGCTTCCTTGTCAAGTCCGGTATGAGGTGCCAGTGTGTCATTGCCAAGCGAGACCCTGACGCGGTTCCTGTAAAGGTGAACAGGATAGTATGTATGTGCCTGTCTCTGGCAATTATAGCCGAAGAAGAAGTCAAAGCCCTGGCTGTTGGGTATGCCTTCGGTATGAGGAGCGCCAAGGCCCCATTTCCCTATTGCGCCAGTTGCATAGCCGCCTGCCTTAAGAAGGCTGGCTATAGTGACGGTGCCACTTTTCAGCGGACGCTGCCCTTCAAGCGTAGAATCCGCAAGCATTGCCCTGTAGCTCCAGACCTCTCCCCTGTCTGCCCATTCGTCATTGCCTCTGACCTGCGCGTGCCCCGTATGGAGGCCTGTAAGAAGTACACACCGCGACGGAGCACTGACAGCAGAACCCGAATAATGTCTTGTGAATCGCATTCCGTTCTCGGCCAACCGGTCAATATTCGGTGTTTCAATCTTAGTCTGCCCATAAGGCCCGGTGTCACCGTAGCCAAGATCGTCTGCCAGAATGTATATGATATTGGGTCTTTCCGGTTCTGACCCGGTGCAACAGGTTGCGAGCGCTGCTGCTACTGCACTGTTGAAAAGCACCAGAGATGGTTTCATAAGCAATGTTCTTTCGGAGATATCAATGGGAGGCTTGCCTTTTTGCTCCCATTGAATTCATTTATTAGGTTCTTCCAAAATTAGGAATTATTAACCTGTAAATATATATCACAGTCATTCTCTTTGCTATTTTTGTGCCCTGATATTTTCAACCTGAATGGAATACATAACCAGTCATCTGGGAGAGTTTGCGGCACTGGCGGTGGCATTATTCTGGACTGTAACAGCATTGGCATTTGAATCTGCCAGCCGTAAGATAGGCTCACTGACGGTCAACATTATGAGGCTGGTTCTGGCTTTTCTCTTCATAGGCCTTTTCACACTTTTCAGCCGGGGTCACTTTCTCCCCACAGATGCCACCCGTCATAACTGGATATGGCTGGCTGTCTCCGGCATCATTGGCCTTGTACTGGGCGACTATTTTCTTTTCAAGTCCTATGCTCTTATCGGTTCAAGGTTCGCAATGTTGATAATGACACTTGTTCCTCCGCTGGCAGCATTCTTCGGATACATTATCCTTGACGAATCGCTTGAGTTGATACAGATGACAGGCATGGTCGTTGTTATTTCCGGCATCATAATGGCAATCTTCAACAGGCCGGTAAAGGGCGAGCGGCTCTCAATAAAGATTGCTCCGGCAGGAGTAGTGTTTGCATTTATCGGAGCCTTCGGTCAGGCTCTGGGGCTGGTACTGAGCAAATATGGCATGGAGGGATATGATCCGTTTGCCTCAACACACATAAGGGTTATAGCCGGCGTTGCAGGTTATTCACTTATTATCACCCTGCTGCGACGCTGGCGCCAGGTCGGAGGATCACTCAGCAATACTCCGGCGATGAAGGCTCTTTCGCTGGGTGCATTTTTCGGCCCTTTCCTTGGCATCTCCTTCTCACTGCTCTCAGTCAGATATACTGAAGCCGGCATTGCTTCAACTATTATGTCTATTGTGCCGATTTTGATTATTGCCCCTTCGGTATGGATCAACAAAGAGAAGATCACCGTTGCTGAAGTAATTGGTGCAGCAATAAGTGTTGCGGGCATAGCCCTTTTCTTTGTCTGAAGCTGATCATACCTTTCTGAGCTTCCATTTTCCCCTTCTGAATACCAGCCATGCTGTCACTGTCAGCAGTGTCTCGCTGAATACTATTGCATAGTATACCCCGAACTGATCGAGTCCGAGAGGCAATGCCAGCAGCCAGGCGAGAGGTATCTCAACCATCCAGAAAACAAAGAGGAATATTTTTGTAGGTGTGAAGGTGTCGCCAGCCCCGTTTATGGCGCCAATCATTACCATCCCGAGAGCATAGGAGATGAAGCCGGCGCTTACAATGCGCAGTGCAGCTGTGCCTTCAGAAATGACAGCCTTGTCATCAATAAAGAATCTGATGAAGGGTTCGGGCCAGAGAACCAGTATAAGACCAATGAGCCCCATAAGCACTGAGTTTACCCATCCTACCTTCCATGCAGCTTTTTCGGCTCTGTCAGGCTTCCCTGCCCCCAGGTTCTGACCTACCAGTGTTGAGGATGCATTGCTTATCCCGGAAGAGGGAAGAAGTGCAAAGATGACAACACGGATGGCGATGGTATAGCCCGCAACGACAGTGCTTCCGAACACGGAAATTATCCTGACCATGAATATCCAGCTGGTGGTGCCGATAAGATTCTGCCCTATGCCTCCCAATGAGAGCTTGAAAAGCATTATGATAATAGCAGGATCAGGTACCATGTGCCTGAGACGGAGTTTTACCCTCTTGTGTCCACGAAAGAGAATGATGAACTGCCAGATAACGGCAATGCCTCTGCCTGTCGCTGTTGCAACCGCAGCGCCTTTTATTCCCATCTCCGGAAAAGGACCCCACCCGAAGATAAGGCAGGGATCAAGAATGATATTAAGTATGTTCCCCAGCCAGAGTACTTTCATTGCGGTGGCAGCATCACCCGAGCTTCGGAATACGCTGTTGATTATGAACAGAAGCATAATGACCGTGTTCGAGCCAAGCATTATGGATGTATATCCCGACAATTCGCGTACCATGGATGGCGATGCTCCCATCAGAGAGAGTATGTCACCGGCAAAGTGATAACCCGCTATGGCAAGCACGGCTGAGACAAATATGCCTGCCACAATGGCCTGGAAGGCTGTGCGTGATGCCTGCTCAGGATCCTTTTCACCAATCCGCCGTGAAACCAGTGACGTAGTTGCAGTGGCCAGGCCCATGCCAATGGCATATATTATGGTTATTACTGATTCTGTGAGGCCCACCGTTGCCACGGCATCTGCTCCAAGACGAGATACGAAAAAGATGTCGACGACGGCAAACACCGACTCCATGAGCATCTCGAGAACCATGGGCACTGAAAGGAGAATAATGGCTCTCCGGAGCGGTATCTCGGTAAAATCCTGGTCGCTTCCTTTTACTGAAGCCAGGAGATCCCCGAACAGGTCCCTGATCTTATTTGTCTTTATAAAAGGCACTATTCATTTTTTTCACCTCTAAGTCCGCTGACTATGATATCCAGTAGTTTACCCTCCGGGTCTTCACCATATTCCCAAAACATTACTCCTGCCAGCCCCATGGCTTTGACCCATTTCATCTTTTCAGCAAGGGAGATCTCATCGTCATAAGAAATGAATATCGAATCTCTTTCATTCCAAAGAAACGGAGCGCAGGCTGAGGAGTCATATAATCTGACAAAAGCCTCATCTGAGATGGCTGCAATGACATTTGCATAGGGAATAAACTGTCCTGTTGTCCGTGCTTCACGGTAGAGTCCGTTGTTTACCGGCTCCGCTCCCCTCCATATACGACCGTAGAACGGAACTCCGATATTCAGTTTTGAAGGGTTCACCCCTGCTTCAAGATGCATCCTGAGGCTTCTTTCGGTTGCATCCCCGAAGGGTGAATCCCACTCAGATAAAAGCAGATTTGAGTGATGTCCGGTCTGCGAGGTCAGGCCGTTGTGAAGGTCATAACTCATAATATTGATAAAGTCAAGATATTGTGATGCCTCTCCCAGCCTTGTATTCGCAATGTAAGCAGAATCTCCACCGCTGGCAATGGTAAGAAGATATGGTTCTTTCCTTCCCTGTTTCAATGCTGTGGAGTCAATATGTTCCCTGACAGCTCTCAGCAAAAGGGTGAAGTTTTCAATGTCTTCAGGCCTGTGTATATTGCCTGCGCCCTCCTGGTTGGGGTACTCCCAGTCGAGGTCAATCCCGTCGATCCCGGTTGATAGTATGAACTCTGCGCTGCTTTCCGCAAATCGCCTGCGCGAGGAGTCGTTGAGAGCAGCATCCGAAAAATTACCGGACCATCCCCATCCTCCCACAGAGACAAGAACTTTCAGGTCAGGGTTTACCTTTTTCAGGTCAATCAGCCTCCTGATGTCTTCAATGTTCAACCCGGTGTCATCTATTTTTGCAGTGTCAAACTGTACCCTGCCATCTATAATATTGGCAAATGCATAGTTTATGTGTGAAAGCTTCGATGCATCAATCTTCGAAAAATCAAAATCCCTGTAGCCTGCAACATAACCGACCACCATATAATCATTTTTCTCTGAAGGGCTACCGCATGAGACAAGAAGAAAAGAGAGGGCAGAAAGCAGGGTTAAGCATCTGTTTTTCATTTTTTTGGTTTTCATCTGTTCGGCTGGCAATTTATGAAAATTAGAACAATTTGCCGTCAGCCACGTATAAGGATAATTGCAGTTTTATAATCTGTTATATTTGCGTAAAAATTAAGTCACAGACCGGATGAAAAGAGAAGATTTTGATGCTGGTGTTGAGCATTTGTTCAGGGAGCATAACCAACTGATAGCACGAAAGAATATCAGGAAGGAAGGCGGGAACGGAATATATGACAGGTATCTCTATCCTGTTCTTACGCGTGACCATACTCCCGTCTTCTGGAGGTATGACCTTGACTATAATACCAATCCGCACCTGATGACGCGGCTGGGAATCAATACAACCTTCAACGCAGGGGCAATCAGGCTTAACGGTAAATATTGCATGGCAGTAAGGACAGAAGGATTCGATGTCAAATCATTCTTTGCGGTAGCCGAGAGCCCGAACGGGATTGATCAATGGAGGTTTCGTGATCATCCTATCGTGATGCCTGTGACTGATGACCCTGAGATGAATGTTTACGACATCAGGCTGACAAAGCATGAGGATGGATGGATCTATGGCCTCTTTTGTGCAGAACGCAAAGACCTGAGCAAGCCTGATGACTCTTCCGCCGCTCTGGCCAGCTGCGGAATTGCACGTACCAGGGACCTTGACAGGTGGGAAAGGCTTGATGACCTTGTCTCAGCAGCTGCCCAGCAAAGGAACTGTGTTCTGCACCCCGAGTTCGTTAAAGGCAAGTACATGATATATACAAGGCCTCAGTCAGGATTCATCGAGACTGGTGACAGCGGAATCAGTGCCGGCTTCTGCGACAGCATGGAGCATGCCGTGCTTGGTGAGGAGATAATTGTTGACTCAAGAAAATACCATACCGTCAAAGAGGTCAAGAACGGACAGGGTCCTTCGCCTATCAGGACCGAACATGGCTGGATTCACCTGGCACATGGTGTGCGGAGGACAGCAGCCGGACTCAGGTACACGCTTTACCTCTTTCTTACTGCCCTGGATGAACCATGGAGAGTGATCAGAAGACCTTCAGGACATTTCATTGAACCGCTTGAAGAAGAGCGTGTCGGAGATGTCTCAAATGTGGTCTTCAGTAACGGATGGATTGCCGATGATGATGGCACAGTATTTGTCTACTATGCATCATCAGATACAAGAATGCACGTGGCTACCACAACGATGGAAAAATTAACAGATTATGTATTGAATACTCCCGAGGATGCGGGACGTACTCAACTGTGTGCTGCTCAGAGGGATCAGATGATTGAAAAAAATCTGAAAATTCTTTCCCTGAAGTATCCAAATATCAAATTTTGATTTAAGTTTGCGCCTCAATATCGGGGCATCAATTTTATGCTCATAAAACGACCGGTGAATAACTCGGGTTTAGGTGACGCATAATTTTGATAATCAGATATTAACTTATGGTTTGTCCATGTTAATATCTTTTGACCCGGAGACATATACCAGATATAGCATTATTTATCTTAGACGAAAATTTTATAACATTTATTAATAACGAAATAACAGTAATTAAAAACCAGAAAAAAGGTAAGTTTTATTTACCGAAGTATGAACGCTAACAGGAAAGAGGCTACGGTTGCTCATGTTGAGAACCGCCTCATGGGCTGCTCCTCGGAAGAGGAGCCTGGCGCGGGTACCATGATCTTCCCGCAGATCGGATCCCACGATAATTTAGTTAGCAACCGGAGTTCGGAATTCATACGCCGCTACTTCCCCCTAACAAATGCTGATTCATGGAATGACTGGAGATGGCAGTTACGCAACTCCTTTACAACTGCTGAGGCTTTATCACGTGTCATGAGGCTGACAGATGACGAGACACATGCTCTCAACAGTCTGAAGAACAGGTTACCCCTCAGGATCACTCCATACTATCTCTCACTCATTTACGATGCGGCACCGGAGAGTGCCCTGCGCCGGACTATGATTCCTTCTTTCAGTGAACTTACTATCACTGATGCCGAGAAGGCTGACCCGCTCGATGAGATGGGCAGCAGTCCTGTGCCTGGCATTATTCACCGTTACCCAGACAGGGCCCTGTTTACCGTGACCCAGTTCTGCTCATCGTACTGCAGGTATTGTACCAGGTCACACTCTGTAGGCAAGCTCGGCCATCTCACCAAAGGTGAATGGGAA
>JAKEGI010000006.1 GCA_022615595.1 Bacteroidales bacterium
ATTTTACACACTCCTCATATCTCATATCTCACAACTCTACGCTCTACGCTCTACGCTCTACGCTCTATGCTCTGCGCTCTGAGCCCTGAGCCCTGAGCCCTTCTGCCTACCTCATATCAATAACATCAACTCCCTTATAAAGAGAAGCATTGAACGTGAAATAGTCTGCTGCCGGCCGGAAGGTGAGATCATACCGCCCCGCATTGAGTGTGACGGTGATGCCATCCTTGGTCACATATTCGGCGCTCCTGAGATTATAGCTTGTCTTAGCTATCTTAAGCCTTATACGAACCAGGTTCAGAGTCAGGTCCTCGGGATATAGATCGATGACCCACTCCTTTGCTGTCTGTTCAAGAAGCCTGACCTTGTAACCCTCCTGGTAAAGTGTAAAGAGCATCGACGGTCTCGACATGAATGACTCATCATCAGGATCAGTTGCTGTAATGGTAACCTCGTTGACATCGGGAAGATAGCTCCATACATTTTTTCCGTCAGCCCAGACACTGTTATCAGCCATTGACAGTTTGTATTTATCGCCGGAAATAACAACGGAACCGTCGATGGTATTTATGGTGCCATCCCTGCTGTCATTGGTTACAAAGGTGAAATCAATTGATACCGAAGGAGCCGTGGTAGCCTTTTTGCTGAATTCGGAAAGTATCTTAACCGCCTCGGGATCCTTCTGAGCAGAGATGAGGTTGAGGTTGAGGTTGAGGCTGAGGCTGAGGCTGAGGCAGAGGATAAGGTTGAGGTTGAGGTTGAGGTTGAGGTTGAGCGGGTGCCTGAAGGTGTGTGTTTTCATATCAGATAGTCTCATCATTGAGCCTCTTCAAAATCTGTTCCAGAGTTGTCATGTCCTGCACCACCACGTCACGTGCCTTGCTTCCTTCGAATGGTCCGACGATGCCTGCAGCTTCCAGCTGGTCAATAATACGGCCGGCGCGATTATACCCCAGCTGCATACGCCTCTGTATCAGTGATGTAGAGCCCTGCTGATGCTGTACTACCAGCCTGGCGGCCTCGTCGAAGAGCGGGTCACGTTTCTTCAGGTCTACCTCTCTGGCGCCGTTATCGGCCTCTTCATCGCCATAATACTCAGGCAGCTGCATGGCCTCAGGGTAACCCTGCTGTGACCCGATATATTCTGTCAGGTCTTCGATTTCAGGTGTGTCTATGAAGGCGCACTGCACCCTGACCGGTTCACCGCCCTGCGAGATGAGCATGTCGCCACGGCCTACGAGCCTGTCTGCACCAGTCGTATCGAGTATGGTGCGTGAGTCGACACCGGAGAATACCCTGAATGCGATTCTTGAGGGGAAGTTTGCCTTTATGAAGCCGGTGATGATGCTTACCGAGGGTCTCTGTGTCGAGATGATCAGATGTATGCCCACGGCCCTTGAAAGCTGTGCCAGCCTTCCGATGGGAGACTCTATCTCACGGCCGGCTGTCATGATAAGATCGGCGAACTCGTCAATGACAAGCACTATATATGGCATATAGTCATGACCCTTCTCAGGATTGAGCCTGCGTGCAATGAACTTGTCATTGTACTCCCTGATGTTGCGTGTCTGCGACAGCTTGAGAAGACCGAGCCTGTGGTCCATCAGTATGCAGAGAGAGTTGAGGGTGTTGATCACCTTCCTCGTGTCGGTAACGATAGCATCATCCTCACCGGGCAGCTTGGCAAGAAAATGCCTTTCGATCTTCATATAGAGAGGCAGCTCTACCCGTTTGGGATCAATGAGCACCAGTTTAAGCTCTGACGGGTGCTTTTTATAAAGAAGTGAGGTGATGATAGCATTCAGTCCTACCGACTTGCCCTGTCCTGTAGCTCCTGCGACAAGCAGGTGGGGCATCTTTGTCAGGTCAATGATAAACGGATCATTGGTGATGGTTCGTCCGAGTGCCAGCGGCAGTTCATGCTTGGAGTCGATGAATGCCTGTGACGCAAGCAGGCTCTTCATCGAGACGGTCTCAGGCTTCTTGTTAGGCACCTCGATCCCCACCGTTCCTCGTCCCGGGATGGGAGCGATGATCCTGATGCCCAGCGCCGAGAGGCTAAGGGCTATGTCATTGTCAAGCGTCTTGATGCGGTGAATCTTCACCCCTCGGTCAGGCACCACTTCGTAAAGCGTGACTGTGGGGCCGACGGTGGCAGAGATCTGCTTTATTGTGATCTTGTGGTCGGAGAGTGTCTTGAGTATTATCTCCTTGTTGTTATTGACCTCCTCATTCGTTGTCGAGGAGGTATTCCTGTAATCGCGCAGCAGGGCCACTGTCGGGAAACGGTAGCGCGGCAGCGAGAGCCTGGGATCAAAAGGGGGCAGGCCGGGAACAGGCTCATCCTCGTCAATATGTTGGTCTGCGGGCTTCTGTCCCTTGCCGATGACGTTTACTATCGGTCTCTGCTCAGGAACAGGAGGTTTATAGAAGTCATCTGTCTCCTCCTCTTCCTCCTCATCAGCCCTGAGGGGTTCTTCTTCATGTGAGGGAAAGTTTTCCTCCGGAGCAATCTCGGTATTCTCTTCAATAATTTCCTCCTTGCGTCCGTTGGCGGCAAAAGCTGCTCCGGCCCTCGCCACCGCAGCAATAGGTTTTCTGATCGCCTGGGGGCTGACATGCAGGGCGAAGATCAGGTATGCCACTGTAAGAACAAGCATAACGGCACCTGTTCCGACCTTACCCATCAGACCGTTCAGCCATCCCGCAATGAGATACCCGTATTCACCTCCCGGTCCGGCACCCAGGAACGATGACTGGCCTGCAAGGTAACCGAGTATCACCGATACAAGAACCGTCGCCAGGAGGAGCCTGAGCACATTCTTCCAGAGCCTGAAATATTTCACCCTGAGCAGAGCCAGGCTGAAAGCACCTATTATCAGCGGTATGAAGAATGATCCCAGACCGAAACCGTTGAATATGAAATAGTGTCCTACCTTGAACCCGAACTTGCCACCCCAGTTCTGGTATACATACTCCGCCTCAGGTGACTGTATGTTTATTGAATCCTGGTCTGCCTTGCCTGAGATGAGGTAGGAGATAAATACAACAAGCATGTAAAGGGCAAAGACAAGGAGCAGAAGACCGGAGATGAACCTTATGTTCTCTCCTGACGAAGTCCCTGTCGTATTCTTCTGCCGTGATGACGCACTGCCATTCTTTTTCTCCTTGACCATGATTGATAAAAGTTATTCTGCCCTCCCGGGCGGCAATGATTTAAATGACTAGCAAATGTAAGAAAAATGGTTGAGCTGAAGATTCAAAAAGTTTAAAAGGCTATCATTTTAAGAATGAGCGAATCAAGGTAGCCGCCTGACACCTCCTTGTAGTTCTTTTTCTTCTCGAAGTTTTTGTCAGGGATGTCTCTTACAAAGATATCGTCAGCGATAAACTCCAGCTCCGCATCGCCGATGATATAAAAAAAGTCCATCAGAACACCGTCAATCTCCCTGTAGGGTGTCATCCTGTTAGGATTTTCAACCCTTATCTCATCGGTATACCATAC
>JAKEGI010000007.1 GCA_022615595.1 Bacteroidales bacterium
ATGACCTCTGCCGATGTAGGAAGCGGATAAACATTTTCTTCAAGCTTATTTTCCAGAACCTCTTTTTCGATCATGTTCGATTCCGGTTGCTTTTTTGAATCACCCCTGTTCTTGCAGGAGTAGGTACCGGCAGCCGTAACTATCATCACAGCAACCAGGATCTTTGTGTAACTCTTTTTCATAAATCTGCTTTTTGTACTTTTTTAGCTCTGTAAAATTAAAACAATTAATTTTCTAAGGTTACATCTTCCTAATAAAATTTCGTGAAACAAGCCGCTCGCTCTTCCTGAGACGATAAACAGCAATTACTCAGGAGTTGTTCATGCTATTTTCCATATATTTGCATCCCGGACATAGAGACATACAATTAATGTGGGACTTTAGCGAGGAAATCAACCGGGAAAACAGCAATAGTATCAAGTACGACTGGAGAGACAAGGTCTTTGGAAGATCCGATGTTATACCCATGTGGGTAGCTGACATGGATTTCAGAACGCCTCCTTTTGTGATGAATGCAATTTCAGGAAGGCTGAAGCATGAAATACTCGGATACTCGTTCAGGCCCGAATCCTATTTTGATGCACTTATAGGATGGATAGTCAGCAGGCATGGCTGGCCTGTCGAGCGTGACTGGGTCGAATTCAGCCCTGGAGTGGTCCCGGCCCTCAATATATGCACCCTTGCCTACACTGACCACGACTCAGAGATAATCATCCAGCCACCGGTATATACTCCATTTCACGGAGCAGCAAAGGATCATAACCGAAGACTGTTGTTCAACAATCTGCTGGAGACGCCCGACGGATGGGAAATGGACTTTGAGGGCCTGAAAAAAATGATCACCCCTAAAACAAGGATGATAATCATCTCCAACCCTCATAATCCGGTAGGCAGGGTATGGAGGAGAGATGAGCTTGAACAGCTGGTTGATATCTGTTTTCAAGATGGAATCGTAATTCTTTCTGATGAGATACACTCTGACCTTATCCTCCCTGGCAACAGGCATATCCCCGTTGCCTCCCTCTCTGAAAAGGCAGCATCGATAACCGTGACCTGCATGGCTCCGAGCAAGACCTTTAACCTGGCCGGACTCTCAACATCATCAATGATAATACCCGATGCCGTTCTGAGGGAAAAATACAGGAGAGTGCTTGAGGGCCTTCATCTTCACCTTGGAAATATTTTTGGCAATGTGGCATCGGAGGCAGCTTATACTCACGGTCATGAATGGCTGAATGACCTGTTATTGTATATCCGCGGTAATATTGATACAGTTATCAGTTACTGCAGTGAGCATATTCAGGTGATCAGGCCTGTTGATCCTGAGGCTACATATATGATATGGCTTGACTGCCGGCAGATGAACATGAGCGGAAAGGATCTTCACAGGTTCTTCATTGAGAAGGCGGGGGTTGGGATGAACGAGGGGTCGCTGTTTGGTCCGGGGGGTGAAGGGTTTATGAGGATGAACGTTGCCTGCCCCAGGTCTGTGGTAGAAAAAGCACTGAAACAGATTGACAACGCAATTAAAGGTTAAGGTGATGACAGAAAAGAGATTAAGCGTCAAACTCACACTTGAGGACGGCACTGTTTACAGGGGCTGGTCATTCGGTGCACAGGTGGCTGCAACCGGGGAGGTGGTATTCAATACTGCCATGACAGGTTATCCTGAGAGTCTCACTGACCCGTCATACCGCGGACAGGTACTCTGCCTGACATACCCCCTGGTAGGCAATTACGGGGCACCGGGAAAGAGTGAACAGGATGATCTCTATCTCTTTTATGAGTCTTCAGGCGTCCATATCTCAGCACTTATTGTTTCAGACTACTCGTTTCAGTACAGCCACTGGAACGCCATACAGAGCCTTGACGAGTGGCTGAAGAAGAGCAATGTACCAGGGATTTACGGCATTGACACCAGGGCACTCACAAAAAGAATACGTGAGAAGGGGGCCATGCTCGGCAAGGTGGAGCCTGACGGCACCAACACCGAATTCTATGACCCCAACAAAGTCAATCTCGTCGCTGAGGTCAGCACAGGCACAAGACAGGAATACGGAACGGGCAGGTACCGTATAGTGCTTGTTGACTGCGGAGTGAAATACAACATCATCCGTAACCTGATGAAGAGAGACACGACTATAATAAGGGTTCCGTGGGATTATGACTACAGTGTTGAGGAATATGACGGGCTGTTCCTGTCGAACGGACCGGGTGATCCGAAGATGTGCCAATCTGCTATTAACAACATCAGGAGGTCACTTGACGGTGAAAAACCCATCTTCGGTATCTGTCTCGGGAACCAGCTGATGGCACTTGCCGCCGGTGCAGACACCTATAAGCTCAGGTATGGCCACCGCAGCCACAATCAGCCTGTGCAGATGGTTGGCACCGACAGGGCATACATCACGTCGCAGAACCACGGGTTTGCAGTCAACAACAACACTCTCCCGTCAGGCTGGGAGCCGCTCTTCATAAATGTAAATGACAACACCAATGAGGGGATGAAGCATCTCACCAGGCCATTCTTCTCGACACAGTTCCATCCTGAAGCATCAGGAGGGCCCACAGATACGGATTTCCTGTTTGATGTGTTTATTGAGAATATTGCAAAATCGCAGTAGAGACGTTGCATGCAACGTCTCTACTATTTCATTGATTCGACGAGGTCGGCGGGTGAAAATCCTGTACCAAAGCCTGACATGATATTTCCAATCCTCTCCCGGATCATATTGGAGCCCGTATTTCCTATACTGCCAATATGAGAATAGTCGGCAGGGGAGGTCGGGTCAAAGGTTCCCGACCCTGCCTTTGATGCAACTGACCTGTATGCCTCCCTGAAGGAGACCCCATTCATGACCATTCTGTTGGCCTCTTCAACCGAGAAGATATCATTGTATCTTTCATCACTCATAATATCCTTCCTGATGACCAACCCTGCAGCTGCAACGCTCACGAGAGTCGTCAGCCCGTTTATCTCATCGAAGGCATCGAAGACAATCGCCTTCAGTTCCTGGAAGTCACGGTTATAGCCCGGAGGTAATCCGGACGTCATCATCGTCACCTCTCCGGGCACGGCCTGCAGCCTGGCGCATCTCGCCCTTACCAGCTCAAAGAGGTCAGGGTTTTTCTTGTGCGGCATAATTGACGAGCCGGTCGTGAGATCCTCAGGCAGAGTGACAAATCCAAACCCCGGTGACATAAACAAAACCACTTCTGAGGCGAACCTGCCAATAGTGTTTGCCGCCGACGCAATGGCACCCGTTATCTGCCGTTCCATTCGTCCGCGGCTCATCTGTGCATAGGGTGATGTTATTATCAACCGTTCAAATCCCAGCAACGAAGCTGTCAGCTCCCGGTCGATCGGCAATGAGGTGCCGTATCCGGCTGCCGTTCCGAGCGGTGATACATTTACTAAGGCAGCGGCACCAGAGAGTATCTGGAGGTCGTCACAGAGGCTCTCGGCAAATGAGGCAAACCATAGTCCGAACGAGCTGACCATTGCCGCCTGCAGATGGGTGAAGCCGGGCATGAGCAGGGTCTCATGCTTTTCACTCATATCAAGGAAGATGCCGGCCAGACTCTGAAGCTCCCGGGCAAGCA
>JAKEGI010000066.1 GCA_022615595.1 Bacteroidales bacterium
ACCTTTTCGCCAAAGAACTGGGAGCCCTCTTCTTCGACGATTTGAAAGACTGTACCGAGATTATTACAGAAGACTGGGAGAAGAGACGTAAAAGAGACCGCCAGAAGGAATCAATGGCCCGGATATTCGGACCCCTTTATTGAATTTACACATCCATTTTATGAGGCTCGAAGAAGGAAGATATTACATCTTCACTAAAGTGAAAAACATTGTTCTTCCGGGTGGAGAGGTGAACCTGATGCTTACAGGACCGGACGGAAAAAAATACCTCCTTCCTCTCGAGCGGTACAATGACTATAACCTGGAGACAAAAACTGAAATAGAATGCAAAGTTGACAAGATCAACTGCAGCGGAAAAGTGTTTCTTGAGCCCGAGCATCCTTACTACAGAGAGGGAGAGAGCTACTTCTTTACACTTACTGGCACAACTGCTGCTGGCACCAACTCTGGGGGTGATCACATTGTTGAAGTAAGTGACTTCAGGGGAGGATTATTTAACGTGTCTGCATCATTGCTGAAAGAAAATATTTTTCCCGGAAGCAGAGTGAAACTTCGTGTTGAGAGAATTTCGAAAGGAAAAATAATCTTTGCTCCTCCTGTAAAAAGGGATGATCTTGATACCCTCGAAGAGGGCAGATCATACCGCTTCAGGGTTGACAGAACAATTTTTGGCACTGATTACGAGACATACTATGTTGTAATCGATCTTAACGGCAAAGAGCATCTGCTTAACACAAGATACTATTCTCATTATGGTCTTACTCCTGGAGGTGAGTTTACGGGAAGGGTGATAAGGTACAGTCATGGCAGGGGCAGGAGCATCGAACCTGATAATCCGTGGTACCTCCCCGGCCAGATTATTGAAGTTACTGTGGGCTCATCGGTGGCATCGGAAACCGGTGATGGCTTCATTACAGAGGTTTTTGATGGAAATGGCTTCAGCCACAGCCTTTTGCTGGAATCCATCCCCTTGATGGACGTGCTCAGATGTCGCGTTGTGAAGTTAAAAAAGGGGCGACCCGTTCTTGAACCAGTGGCTGATTAACTCATTCTTGTTAATTTTGCAGCTTATGAAAAGGATAATGATATATCTGCTGGTTGCCGCATTCACAGGAATGGTTGCCGCAGCATTTATTACGTGGATCGTTGCCCTGAGGCCAAACCTTGATATTGACGGTAATGTAAGGATATTTGTACCAGCAGGTTCATCGGTAGATGACTTTATTGACACCCTCAGAAGTGCCGGGGGGCTCAAAAGTGAAAGAACCTTTCTCATAACCTCGAGGCTGAAGTTGTTGAACCGCTCACTGAAACCCGGATCTTATCTCCTTGAGCCGGGTTTGAGCAACAACCGGATGGTGAATATCCTTCGGTCGGGGCAGCAGACCCCGATGAGGGTGACCTTTAACAATATAAGAACCCTTGACGACCTTGCAGGAAGAATAGGAGGGCAGATAGAGGCTGATTCAGCCTCACTTGCACAATTTTTTCATGAAGAAAACAACTATTCGGCAGATGGCTTTACTCCCGAAACGCTTATTTCACTCTTCATTCCTGATACTTACGAGTTTTACTGGAATACTGACGCTGAAGGGTTTTACAGGAGGATGCTGAGAGAGTTCAGATCGTATTGGAATAAAGACCGGATGGCTGCTGCTGAAGATCTTGGTCTCAGCCCGGTGGATGTCTCAACACTTGCCTCGATAATTGATGATGAGGTGGCTAAGAATGACGAGAAGCCGCGTATAGCCGGCGTATACCTGAACAGGCTGAGGCTAGGGATCCCTCTGCAGGCCTGTCCGACCATAAAATTTGCACTTAATGACTTCACGATCCGAAGGGTACTTTATGAGCATCTTGAGACGGACTCGCCATATAACACCTATAAGTACCGTGGGTTACCGCCGGGGCCTGTACGCTGCCCGACTAAATCAGGCATCGAGGCTGTTCTCAAAGCTGAGAAGCATGATTACCTTTACTTTGCTGCAAGGGCCGATTTTTCAGGCTATCATCACTTCTCGCGCACACTCGCGGAGCATAACAGATACGCCAACGCTTATCAGCGTGAACTTGACAAACGGAAGATTTACGAGTGACTCAGGAGAGCCCGTTGTGACGATTTATTGACTCCAGTATCTTTGTGACGTTCACATTATTGTCCGCTACTTCGCAAAGAAGGAGATTTCGCTTCGCCTTCATCTCGCTGGTAAAATCCTCTTTCATCAGGTGGTCTGCAAGCTTTATCCAGTCATCAGTGCCGGCGGCAATATTGCACAGGCTTTCCAGCCTCGTACCGTTCACTACCGGAGCAGATGTGATAACATGACGTCCTGAACAAAGTGCATTGATAAGCTTAAGCTTCATCCCGCTGGGTTGTGTGGCATTTAGCAGACAGATATGGGCATTCATTATCAGTTCTGACATCTGCGCAATTGACGGGTTGGGTATAACCTTGACATGTCTCAGCCCGGCAGCAGCTTTCCTGATCTCTTCAGATGGCCTTTTGCCTGCAATAACAGTTCTGTATTTCCATTGTGGTGCCACCTCTTTGATAAGTGAAAGTGCAGCGGCATTATTCTCAGGTGTGGAAAAGTCGCCGTGCAAAAGAATATAATCACCCTTACCGTTAAGCGACCTGCACTCCTCAGCTGGATGGAACGGGCCGACAAAGAGGGCCTTGCCATACTTTGACCTGAAATAATCAGTGTCTCCGGGCGATATTGTAAGGAGGAGAGAGGCCTTCGACAGCTGCTTCTCATAGCGCTCAAGCTTATGTGCTTCTGAGAGGAAGAAGAGTTTTCGGAAAGGATTTTTCTCAGTATGCGCCAGGTTGGAATAATAAAGATGCTCGATATTATGCGTCCTGACCATCGTCATTCTGTTTGCCAGCGACGGGTGGCCAAGAAAGTGCGTTGTGTGCAGGCCTTCAAAGATAATAGGATGATTATCAGCTTTCAGATTCGATAAAAGCTCCATGTTGTTACGCGAGAGAACAATAAACGGGTCATGTCTGACAAGGTAAAAGAGATTGAGTTCGCGCTTGTAGTAATAAACCCTCAGACACTCCTTTTCAAGCGTCCTCGATCGTGGCCGGCCGTAAGAGAAACAATGAAGTATTACTCCAACACCCTTGCGCTTCAGCGCTGCAATCTTGTAAAAGACATCCATCACCCCGCCGTAGTCGGGGGGGTAGGGAACGTTGAAGCTCACAAGGTGTACAATTTTGTTTTCCGGGGTCTCCGTCATTTGTGCCTGAAAAATAAGCACAAACATAGCTAAAATAATTCTTTCGTATCTTAACGGTCCTTTATCCATTTGAAATAAAGAAATTGTTTACGTAATCAGTTGTTAATGAAGGCTCTGATAGCAGTTATAAGCGACCTGTCAACTGACATGAGAGTGTGGAAACAGGCCTCCCTCCTGGCCGAGATGGGCTTTGACGTAAACCTCATCGGAAGAAAAGGTGATGCTGCTCAGTATATGAACCTGCCGCATGCGAACGCTGTCAGGCTGCGGGTGCCCTTCCGCAGGGGCCCTCTCATGTATTTATCATATAACATGATGTTGATGCTTCAGCTGCTTTTCAGGAGAGCTGACATTTATGTTGCCAATGACCTGGATACCCTGCTGCCCTGTTTTATTGCATCACGCCTCTATTCGAAACCCCTGGTATATGATGCTCACGAATATTTCACAGGTCAATACGGCCTTTCTGAGAGGAGGTTTAAATACCTGGCATGGAAGCGGCTGGAGAAGCTGATACTCCCCCGGGTCAGGCATATGATGACAGTAAGTTTATCAATTGCCTCTCTGTACAGGGAGGAATACGGGGTCAACCCTTCTGTAATCAGGAACGTGGCTCCCTCTACTGATCATATCATGCCGGTAAAACGTCATGATATTGTTAACTGCGAGGGTGATCTCCTGGTGATTTTCCAGGGCGCAGGAATAAATCCGGGGAGAGGTAGTGATGAACTGATTGACGCCATGGCATCGCTTGATGGCGTCATACTCCTTATAATAGGTTCGGGCGACATCATTGCAGATATCAGACAAAAAGTCTCGGACCGAGGATTGGATGACAGGGTGAAGTTTCTCCCGAGGATGCCATGGAATAAGATGATGGGTTACACCATGAGCTGTGATGCCGGTCTGTCGCTTGACACTGATACATGTCTGAATCAGAGATTCAGCTTGCCCAATAAACTGTTTGATTATATTGCAGCCGGCATTCCGGTTGTTGTAACGCCTCTGCCGGAGGTGTCAGCTGTGGTGAGCCGTTACAAATGCGGCATTATACTCAGTGAGATGACACCGGAAGCTATCCGTGAGACGCTCACCAGGCTAAGGGACGACAGGCTGCTTCTTAAATCACTGAAGGAAGGAGCTGCCGGAGCGAGAAAGGAGCTCACATGGGAAACGGAGAAACAAAAAGAACAAGATCTCTTTAAAAGTGTTATTAAAACAAAAGAAAAAAGATGACTATCGGTTTATTAAAAAAATACCTGCCTGAGGTTGCAGGCACCCTGCTTGGTGCAACGGGTGGCTTCCTCTACTGGAAGTATGTCGGTTGTGTCTCAGGCACTTGTGCCATAAAATCAAACTGGTACATGATGATTCCATGGGGGATGGTGCTTGGGTACCTTGTTGGGTCTATGGCCGGTGACTATCTCAGGAGGAAGAAAAGAGACGGGAAAGCAGCACAATAAGAGTAGTTATTGCGGCAGGTTTTTTATTCAGGAAGTTTGTATCTTGCATACTTACCAGAACAAACCTGATCATCATGAAAACCAACCGTAGGAATTTTCTCCGCACTGCAGCGGCTGCCAGTGCCGGAGCTCTGACAGCAGGAGCTGTATCTTCATGTACTAACGTAGCAGAGACAACGGGAGCGATGCCGGAAATAAAGGCAGCAGCTCTTGCCAGCCACTCCCAGACCTTTAATATGACCGGTTACGGTGCCCCTCCCCTGGAGAAAGTCCGTGTCGGATTTATAGGGCTGGGGATGAGAGGCCCGGGTGCTGTTGAGCGGATGGCACATATTGAAGGTGTTGAAATAGCTGCTCTCTGTGACAAGTACGGTGACAGGGTAGACGGTGTTCAGTCAATGCTGGCAAAATTCGGGCTGCCGCAGGCAAAGTCATTCAGCGGCACCGAGGAGGCATGGAAGGGTCTTTGCGAGGATCCCGACATTGACCTTGTCTATATTTGCACCCCATGGGCATGGCATACACCAATGGCAGTATATGCAATGGAATGCGGTAAACACGCTGCTAGCGAAGTGCCTGCAGCTATTACCGTAGAGCAATGCTGGCAACTGGTTGAAACATCTGAAAGAACAAAGAGACATTGCATGCAGCTTGAAAACTGCTGCTATGACTTCTTTGAACTGCTCACCCTTAACATGGCAAGACAGGGACTCTTCGGAGAAATTATCCACGGCGAAGGTGCATATATACATGACCTCCGCTTCCTCAACTTTGACAAGAACGGCTATGCCGATATGTGGCGGCTGAAGGAGAATCAGCGCAACGGAAACCTCTATCCCACACACGGCCTGGGACCGGTATGCCAGGTAATGAACATAAACCGCGGCGACAGAATGGATTACCTGACCTCCGTCTCCTCCGGCGACTTCCAGATGCGTGCTGAACTGGAGGCACTTGCGGCCGAGGATCCTTTCTACAATCAATATACCGGAAAGGCTTATAGGGGAAACATGAATACAACTGTGGTAAAAACCTCACTTGGCCGTACAATAATGATTCAGCATGATGTCACCAGTCCGAGGCCATACTCTCGCATCCACCTTGTGAGCGGTACGAAGGGAATAGCAAGCAAATGGCCATCACCGCAAAGGATAGCTCTGGGTCACTCATGGACCTCACCGGAAGAGTTCAAGGCTCTCGAGAAACAATACACTCCGGAAATCGTAAAGAGAGTGGGAGAGATGGCAAAAGAGATAGGAGGTCACGGCGGAATGGATTTCATTATGGACTGGAGGCTTATTGACTGTCTGCGAAACGGCCTGCCAATAGACCAGGATGTCTACGATGCAGCATTGTGGAGTGTGATTACGCCTCTGAGCGAGTGGTCAGTTGCCAACAGGTCATCTTCTATTGACGTGCCTGACTTCACATGCGGAGCGTGGAAGGCAAACATACCGGTTGATCCTAACCTGCTTACCGGAGGTAATACCGGAGTAAAAGGCATAAAGGGCAGTTCAAACCAGCTTGAAGTTTAGTTTTTAAACTTAAATTGTTTAATTTCGCTGCCTGTATTTCTACAGGAACTCAATGTTCTATTTAATTGCAATTCTGATTATTACAGGAGTTGTCCTGCTTGCTGCCGGTAAAAAAAGTTCAGTGATCATTACTGCACTGTTTCTGTCAGCCGGTGTAACAGCGAGTTCGTGGCTTGCCTTGTCAGAATTGTTAAACCTGGCCATACCGGTTGAAATAGTTGAATTTCTTACCTCCGCCGGCATCATTTGTGACGGTCTGAGCGCTCTCTTCATTCTCATAATCAGTTTTACCGTTTTCTCGGGGTTTATCTATTCTGTAGGATACCTTAAGCCGTACGTACGCACCAAACCGGAATTGTGGACAAAGCTGCACTATGCAGCACTGTTGTGGTTGTACGTGTCAATGATTGCCGTTGTTCTCTTCCGGAACGGGTTTGCTTTTCTGGTGGCCTGGGAGATTATGACGGTTTCCTCTTTTGTGCTTGTGATTTACGAGTATGACAAAAAGGGAACAATTCAGGCAGGGATAAACTATCTTGTCCAGATGCATGTCGGAATGCTCTTCATTCTTTTTGCATTCATTATCTCATCTGAGGGTTCAGATGGGGTGTCGTTTGATAATCTTCGGTACTATTTCAGCAGGAACTCAAACTGGCTGGTCTTTCTGCTCTTCTTCACCGGATTCGGGCTCAAGGCCGGCTTTCTCCTTCTGCATACATGGCTGCCTGAGGCACACCCTGCCGCACCCTCGCATGTCTCGGGCATAATGTCGGGGGTGATGATAAAACTGGGAATATACGGAATCCTCAGGGTTAGCATGAGCCTCCAGGGTGACATGTATGTCATCGGAACGTCACTTATGGTATTCTCTGCAGTTACCGGCCTCTTCGGAGTGATGATGGCAATCCTACAGCATGACATCAAAAAGCTGCTTGCCTATCACAGTATTGAGAACATCGGAATAATAGGGATAGGCATCGGTTTGGGTATCTTCGGCACTGCCACCGGTAACACTCTTGTCTCAGTGACAGGTTATACAGGTGCCATCCTTCACACACTGAATCACTCACTCTTCAAATCCCTGCTCTTCTTCAGTGCAGGATCTGTGATCAGCCGCCTGCACACACGAAATGTTGAACAAATGGGCGGAATAATGAAGTATATGCCCTATACCGCCATGGCATTTCTTATCGGCTCTGTCGCGATAGCAGGCTTGCCTCCCTTCAATGGGTTCATATCAGAGTACCTTCTCTATTTTTCACTTTTCAGCGGTATCGGCGAGCTTGAGTTCTATCCTTTGCTGATATTTTCACTTGTAATGGTCTCTCTGGTGCTGATCGGAGGTCTGGCTGTGTTCTGTTTTGCCAAGGTATTCAGCATAGTATTCCTTGGCCAGCCGCGCAAGGCTATGGCTGAGCCACCTGCTGAAGCCGGACAGCCAATGATCATTGCCAAGATGCTTCCTGTAATCCCGATTATTATCATCGGTGCATTGCCAGTATTGATAGTCGGGCCACTTGCTTCTCTCACTTCCGGAATTTTCAACCCATCATCACTCCCGTTTGACAATGCAATCCTGCTGACCCCTCTGAGGTATATATCGGTTGGTGTAATTCTGATGGTATCCATCGGTGCTCTCTTCCTTATCCTTAAAAAGGTAGATGAGAGGCGTCGTCCACCTGTTACTGGCCTTACATGGGGTTGCGGATACGGAGCAGCAAGTGCAAGGCAGCAATATACAGCTACCTCATTCACGCAGGAATATGCTACCCTGGTCAGACCGGTAATCAGGAACGGCGCCTCACATGTCAGTTTCAGGGAAGATGAGATCTTCCCGGGCAAACGCGAATTTCACACAAGCTCAGCAGACCTCCTGCGGTCGAAAATAATCATGAGGCCTGCAAACCTTTTTATTAATCTCCTCAGAAGGGCTGCGGTCATTCAGACAGGGAGGCTGCAGCATTATGTTCTGTATGCAATGCTCTTCCTGGTTCTGGTATTCATCCTGACACTTCTTGAAATCATATGATAAACAGAATATGATAGCCCTGGGACTGATATTGCTGACCTCGCTTCTCACCGCCGGACTGATAGTAAGGGTTAAGAGCATAGCCTCCGGAAGGCGGGGTCCGGGCCTGTTTCAGCCTCTTAAAAATATTTGGGTATTATTCAGGAAGGGTTCGGTATACAGTGAGGTATCTGGGGTCATAACGCGCACTTCCCCCATAATGGTTTTATCGGCGCTGCTTGTTGCCTCACTCATGGTTCCGGTGGCAGGATTCACTCCCCTGATATCATTCAGGGGTGACTTCATCATGTTCGCCTACCTGATGGCCTTCAGCCGGTTCATGATGATCATAACGGCATTTGACAGCGGCAGCAGCTTTGAAGCAATGGGCGCCAGCCGCGAGGCTCTGTACGGAATGCTTATTGAACCTGCTCTCTTCGTTCTGATAGCCGGGCTCACTGTCTTTACCGGAGGCACCTCCCTGGCAACCATCTTTGACCTGACGCACAGAGAGGGCTACAGTTATGTATTCGGACTTATTGTTGCGTACATCATCGGCAACATTACCCTTGTCGAGAACAGCCGCATACCTGTTGATGATCCGAAGACACACCTCGAACTGACAATGATACATGAAGTAATGGTACTCGATCTCAGCGGATTCAATCTGGCAATGGTACAAATGACCTCAATGCTTAAGTTCGCTATCTTCGGCAGCCTCATTGCATCAGCAGTGATACCCTGGGATATGGCACCTGCAACCAGAATCTCCATGTTTATTGCTGTGCAATTGCTCTTCGCATCAGCAATCGGAATGACAGAATCGTTCAGGTCACGTTACAAAATGAACCGCAACCAGCAATATATACTGACCATCTCACTCATCTCAGTGCTGTTCTTCGTCATAATCCTTTTTACCAAAAATATCTTCTGAAATGGTGATCCTTTTGTACATACTGTTCGGCATATCACTGGTCTATATTGCAGCAACCGAGAAATTCAGCAACTACATCAGGGTATATACACTTC
>JAKEGI010000067.1 GCA_022615595.1 Bacteroidales bacterium
AGCTCCTTATAATGACCTTTTCTGCCATTGACGACTGGTGCGAGGATATAGATTCGCTTCCCGTCATAGAGTGATGCTATGAGGTCAAGGATCTGTCTGTCAGTATATCTGACCATCCTTTCACCTGAGGCATAGGAATATGCATCGCCAGCTCTTGCATAGAGCAGCCGAAGGAAGTCGTATATCTCCGTAATGGTGCCAACCGTCGATCTCGGGTTCTTGTTGGTCGTCTTCTGTTCAATCGAAATAACAGGGCTGAGCCCGGTGATCCTGTCAACATCCGGTCGCTCCATCCCACCGAGAAACTGCCGGGCATAGGCTGAAAGGGTCTCCATATAGCGTCGCTGACCCTCGGCATAAATGGTGTCAAAGGCAAGTGATGACTTACCGCTGCCGCTGAGACCAGTTATGACAACAAGTTCATTACGGGGCAGTGAAAGGCTTATATTGCGCAGATTATGAACCCTTGCGCCATAGACCCGTATCTCATTACGCTCTGACATAGAGCCTGTTATAATCCGGCAGCGATTCTTGCATCTTTCACCGGAATCCTGATTATATAATCCTTACCGGATGTGTTTGTCAGGTAAGGTTTGCGAAGCCAGGGATTAAGTAACTTCAGCATCTTGTAGTTTGAGTCAAAATTTCTGGAGAACTGTTCAAAACTGGCGACGGCAGTATCAACTTTTACTTCAGTGTAAGGAACCGGTTTATAATAATCTTCAGCATTAATTTCAAACCCGTACTTTCCCGGGTCTGACATGATCAGTTTCAGTGAAACAATACGGAAAACATATCTTGCAGTCTCTTCGTTGAGAAGGAGGTCATAGTAGTTGGTTTCTTTCTGTATGCCTATCTGCTCATCAAGCCCGCTGATACCATTATTATATGATGCAGCCGCCATTGTCCAGCTACCGTAACGCTCATAGGCCTTTTTGAAGTAGCGGCAGGCAAAAAGGGTTGATTTCTCAAGGTTGTACCTGTCATCAACCTCTTTATCTACCGTCATGCCATATTCCTTTGCCGTGCCCTCCATTATCTGCCAGAAGCCGGTGGCTCCGACAGGTGAAATGGCATTAGAGAGGTCGCTCTCGGCACATGCAAGGTATTTGAAATCATCAGGGATACCCTGTTCCTTAAGTATCTTTTCAATCTCGGGGAAGAAACGGCCTGCCCGTTTGATGGTCAGTAGTGTTGATCCGTGCCTGTAAGCAGTTGCATTAAGCTCCCTGTCAAGGCTCTCACGGGTATCAAAGTTTTCCAGGGGCATTGCCTCACCGGCAAATGAGACGCTTTCCGGCAGTGCCCACGAGGCAGCTGAAGGAGCACTCTCATCATCATTTGAATTGTAATTCTGCTGATCGGCCGATACCAGCATAGTAAAAATAAAACCTGCACTCATCACCATCATTAACAACAGTGCTGCCTTCCCAACTTTACGTTTCATGGTCTGATATAAATTTCCGAGAATGCAAAAATAATGAAATTATTGCTTAATGGGATGCAATCAAAGGAGAGATGTAATGGTTGTCAGAACTTGTAGAAGAAGCCTGAAAAGAGCCCGAAGGAATAAGGCCTGTAAAGTGTCCCGGAGAGATCATTGAAGGGTGTGACGTAGTATCTGAATACGGGCTCGACATTAAATGTAAACCTGCCCGATACATTGTATTCCATTCCGAGCCCGATCTGGCTGCTGAGGCTATGCATGTTAACCCCCGCGGTATGACCTATCGGAATCATGTCTGACCCTGACTTTGTATAGGCAAAGTTGTCAACGAGCAGGCCATATGACATACCGCCTGAGAAGTTGAGGTCGATGCTGCGGTCAATGACCTTATACCGTATAAGCAGAGGCAGTTCAAGGTAACGGAATACCTGATGGATATTGCTGCCCACCTGTGTAAGAGGATATTTTGACGGATCGGCAATGTTTCCGGGTATCATTGATTCAACCCTGTTTTTACTGTCAGCGAGGTAGAGGTCAGGATTACCTGTCATAATGACACCCGATGTAGTTTCCACACTGTACAGATAGTCGCTCTTAACGGCATAGAAGTCAGAGAGGCCTGCAAAGACATCAATTCCGTTTATCACCTGTCCCATCGAAGACAGGCCGATACCTGACTGAATGGTTATACGTTTAGATATCCTGTACCCGAAGGCCAGCCCGGTTGTATATGCAGGCCTGATCTTCTCGCCACTCATCAGCTCGGAGATATGGGCATCATTGCCTGAGGATGAGAATCCTACCGACGGAGACATGGAGGCTCCCACCATGAAGCGCTGGTCCCCGTCTACTGATTTACCTGAGGAGAGCAACTCTTCAGGAGCATTGTAATTTACAGCCAGGCCCTGGGCTATGACGGTAATATTGTCGGCTGCGGCAGAGTCATCTGTCGCATTACCTGCCCCCATCCGGTTGATCTCAGTGGTTGATGAAAGTGAAGGCATTAAAGTCTCTCCGTTTCCGGTAATGGTTATCTCATAGTCAGGAATCTCCGTGGGAATTGTACCTTCACTTTCTGCCCGCACGACTTCCCTTACAACCGGTGATGATGAAATCAGCTGCCCCGTTTCCGGAGGCTGACCATTTTCAGCAAGGGTGACTTCAGAGAGGCTTCTGGTTGCAGAGTCACTGCGCGTGAACCATGAAGCAACAAGAGTGAGGGTAAGAAGAGCCGCAATGCCTGCCGCAATACCTGTGAAGACCCTGCTCCGGGTACCTCTGACAGGCATTGGCGGGATATTATCCCACACATCTGTCGGGGGCAGAACCTCAAGGTTTTTCAGCCCGTTACGGAATACGACATCAATATTTGGCTCCCTTTCAAACATTTATCATTCTCCTGGTAACACCAGTAAGTATCATCACTTTTTTCTGAAGTATGTCTCTTGCCCTTGAGAGGTTAGATTTGCTTGTGCCCTCCGAGATATTCATCATAGTTCCTATCTCCTTGTGAGAATAACCCTCAATGGCGTAGAGGTTAAAGACCATCCTGTATTTCGGTGGCAGTTCCATTATCATATTGAGCAGGTCAACTGCCTCAAGTCCTGCAAAATCATCCGTGTCCGGATCAGCAACCGGCTCAGCTACACCGTCAATATCATCAACCCTGGTCAGGTAATACCTGCTTCGGTATTTCTCGAGTGCGGTGTTGACGATGATTCTTCTCATCCATCCTTCAAAAGAACCTTCATGGCTGTAACGTCCCAGGTTTTCAAAAATCTTTATGAACCCCTCCTGGAGTACATCCCTTGCCTCCTCAGTGTTGCCCGAATACTGCAGGCACACGGCATAGAGTTTAGGTGCATACCTGCGGTAGAGCAACTCCTGGTCGCGTCTGCTGCCTGACAGACAGCCGTCTATTATATCCTTTACCTTATGCAACCCCTGTCAATAAGACGAGTTATAAAGGTAAAAAATAATTTCTGACCCTGTCAATTATAGTGATGACAAAATGAGGTGAAAGGTTGCGTAAACCCTTAAATAAGATGTTCTGTCAACCGTGAACAGCTTCTCCGAGAGCGGCGGCGGCAGCCTCCATCACACCTTCTGACATCGTCGGATGGGGGTGGATGCTTCGCACGATATCATGAGCGGTTGCACCCAGCCTGCGGGCAATGACAACCGAGGAGATCATCTCGGTGACATTCATTCCGGTCATGTGCCCACCCACGAGCCTGTCGTCAGCGGCATTGAAAACCAGCTTGACGAACCCTTCCCGGGCACCTGCAGCAGAGGCTTTGCCGGAGGCCATGAACATGAACTTGCCTGTCTTTGTCACCATTCCTGCGGCTTTGGCAGCTTCCTCTGTCAGTCCGCATGATGCCACCTCAGGGGTGGTATAAGTGCAGGCCGGGATATTAAAATAGTCAACAGGTTCAGGCTCGAGCCCTGCTATCTTCTCGATGCACACGATGGCTTCAGCGGATGCCACATGTGCAAGTGCCGGCCCGGGGACGACATCACCTATTGCATAGATGCCGGTCACGGAGGTACGGTAAAACTCATCAACCGTTATCTTTCCACGTTCAGTTGCCACCCCGGACTCTTCAAGACCGATCCCTTCAATATTGGGTGTAATACCCACAGCTGACATGACA
>JAKEGI010000068.1 GCA_022615595.1 Bacteroidales bacterium
TTCATTCGGTGCTGAGGCAGGCACAGGCTGACGGTATTATTGACCGTGACATCACTGTGGCAGTGCGTAACGGAAGGGGGGTGATACCTGTCAGTGCAGCAAACAAGCGTAGCATCAAGGGATTCGTTCACGATGAGTCTGCAACGGGAAAGACAGTATTCATCGAGCCGGCGGAGGTGGTAGAGCTCAATAATGAGATCACTGAGCTCGAACATGAGGAGAGAAGGGAGATAGTCAGGATACTTACTTCACTGGCCGATACAATCAGGCCATATATAGATGACCTTGCTGAAAACTTCCTCTTCCTGGCTGAGATAGACTTTATCAGGTCAAAGGCTCTCTTTGGTGGGAGGCTTGACTGCATCATGCCGCCGGTAGCTGAGACGCCCCATATACGGTGGGTCAATGCCCGCCATCCCTTGCTGACACTTGCCTTTGCCAGGAGCAGCGGGAGGGAGGTGGTTCCTCTCACTGTCAGGATAGACAGCCATGACCGCATTCTGGTCATCTCAGGACCAAACGCAGGTGGCAAGTCGGTATGCCTGAAGACCGTCGCACTAGTACAGTATATGCTTCAATGCGGCATGACTGTACCTGTGGCTGAGGGTACCGAGACGGGCATCTTCAGGAAATTCTTCATTGACATTGGCGATGAGCAGAGCCTCGAGAACGACCTGAGCACATACAGCTCGCATCTCATCAACATGAAACAGATGCTTAGGCATGCTGATGAAACATCACTTGTCATGATAGACGAGTTCGGCACCGGCACCGAGCCTGTCATCGGCGGGGCCATTGCTGAGGCTATCCTCGCCGAGCTGAACGCCCGCAAAGTGTTCGGTGTTATTACAACACACTATACCAACCTGAAGCACTTTGCCACTTCACAGGAGGGGATAAGCAACGGTGCCATGGCGTTTGACAACCACCTGATGCAGCCTCTTTTCCGCCTTGACCAGGGTAAGCCCGGCAGCTCATTCGCCTTCGAGATAGCAAAGAAAATAGGGCTTCCGCAGGAGATATTAAGCGATGCAGCCTCCAGGGCGGGCACAGGCAATATCGACTTCGACCGTAACCTCAGGGAGATAGCCCGCGACAAGCGTTACTGGGAGCGCAAACGTGAGGCGGTGCATCGACATGAGAAGCGGCTTGAGGAGCTTATTTCAACTTACGAGTCACAACTGGGTGACATTAAGACAAAACAGAAAGAGATCATCGGTCAGGCGAAGAACAAGGCTGAGGAGTTGCTGCGCGATACCAACCGTATGATAGAGAATACCATACGATCAATCCGCGAGACACAGGCTGAGAAGGAGAAGACCAGGGAGGTCAGGGAGGAACTGGACTCCTTCCGCGAGCATCTGACCGGTGCGGAAAAGCAGCCAGCGGTATCTCTTCCTGAGGCTCCGCCACTTAAGAGCAGCACCGCCGGCATCGTGAGGCGTATAAGCAGGCAGACAGCTAAGCCTGTCGCAAAGAAGAAACCTGATAAAGTCTCACCGGGAGACTATGTAAGGATCGCCGGCACCGATACCATCGGAGAGGTGACGGAGGTTAAGGGCAGGAAGCTTCAGATCATCTCAAACAATCTGAAGATGAGCGTGGATATAGATAAGACTGAACCTGTCAGCGCTGCAGAATACAAAAAAGCATCGGGCAGCGGACGCCCGCAGCCGAAGATTGACTGGTCACTGAATGTGAGGAGAAACCAGTTCAATCATGAGATAGATGTGCGTGGCATGCGCACGGAGGAGGCGCTGCAGGCGGTACAGGAGTTCATTGACACAGCCCTGATGATACAGTTCAGGCACCTGCGCATACTTCACGGCAAAGGAAATGGTATCCTGAGACAGATGATACGCCAGTATCTTGAGTCGACCGGGGCCGTCACAAGCGTTGCAGACGAGCATGTTGAGCGCGGTGGTGCGGGCATCACCCTGGTAGAACTGGATGTGTGAATTCACCGCTATAAGGCGGTGACAATAGATGATAATGATCATATAGGCTATATTTCGAAATGCATAGATTTGCATAACGATAAACCTAACGGGCGAGATCTACTATCCTGTCAACCGTCACCGTATCATCATCGCCACTGATGTTGCCCGTACTGGCACTTTTAACATAAAAAAAGCGGAGACGCCCGACCAGGGCGTCTCCGCTTTCAAATATATAATCCAGTAAATTAATAGAGCCATGCAGAACCGTATGAGGTGGTGACTATGACCTCGGCGGTGGGGTTGGTGCAGTTGCCAACCTTGCCAGCCATTTCGGTGGAGGTATTGCCGATTATCCTTTTATCGGGAGAGAAATTGGCGTCATTAACCTTAATGCTTCCATATGAGCTGTTAGCCGTTAACTTGTAGCATGCTGCAGGTTCAATTGCCAGCTTGACTGCACAGTATCCTGCCTTGACCTGGAGTTTCTCAAAACCTGCAGGGATCCTGTTGACCGAGAGGTTGCCGTATTTTGTCTCCACATCAAGCTTTTTGTTCACCCTCTCGAAGTTAAGGTTTGTGTAGCCGCTCACAACAACAATATTATTGACCGAAGTGACGTTGTAACCGTCGTATTTGCTGTCTGCCACCAATGAGCTCACATCACCGACTGAAATCTTGGAATACCGGCTGTCAATAAGAAGAGCAGTAGCTTTTTCGATATCAAACTGCCCGCAGTAACGTGCATATATCTCTGCCCATCCAAGCTCGTCGAGAGAGGCCTTGCCGTATGATACGTCAACCCTGTTCAGCGGTTTGATATTGCCCCTGGTGAGCTTATTTACCGTCAGGTTGCCATACTTCACCGTCAGCTTTGTCAGTCCGGCCACCTCATCAATAACCGTGTTACCGTACTTGTTACTTACATCAAGGTTGATTGAGGCAGGCATCTTAACATTATAATGTATGCTGAAATTGTTATTATTGCCCTTCCAGCTGAAAGATGAAAAGTCATCATTGAAGATTGTCTCCGCGGTCAGGTTGCCGCCTGACTCCGTGAATTTGACTTCAATCATGTCAAGAAGTTTCTGGGCTCTCTCTGCAGAGGAGTGTTCGACTTTGACCGTAACGTCGATGACGATATTTTTTTCTGCCCAGGTCTCCGTCACAACAGAACCGTACTTATTGATTACGGTGAGGGTTGTGTTGTCAGTAGGGACCATTGCCCTGTGGAACTCCTTCTTGACCTCTATTGCATAGGATGTAAGAGTGGCTGCGCAGAATAATACTGCGATTGTTGCCGCTCCGTGCTTAAATAGTGACTTTTTCATGGCTGCCTGTATTTTCGGTTTCTGCTTTTATCTGTCTGAGTTGCTCGAGTATATAGCTCATCACTTCTACTTTGGTCTGGTAATGTTTTATCATAGCGTCGATGACCCGCTGGTCGTCAGGATGTGCTTTCAGTTCTTTCTTCAGTTCCACATACACTGAGTCCATACTCTCCAGTTCACTTATCAGCATCTCCTTCTGTTCGGGGTTATTAAGATCGAAGGAGGAGATATCGTTTTCCATAAGGTTGACCTGCTGTACATAATACTTTTCGACCTCGCGGTATTCGGGAGAAACCTGGCTTAGCGACATGGTCGTCCTTATGTTAGGCCTTATGAAGTGGTCGTATGACCATAGTGATGAGAGTGTCACCAGCAGTGTAACCACTGCAGCTTTGAGCAGGTATGGAACGATGCTCCGTTTTCTTGCCAGGCCTGCATGAAGGCGTGTGGCAAGCTTATAGCTGAACCTTTCGAAGTGCCCTTCTGACGGCTCACTGTCGTCAAACTGGCCTCTGCCTTTTCTGATAATCTCTTCCAGTCTATTCATAACTCGTATACATTTCTGTTCTTCAATTCACTCACCAGCTTCTGCTTGGCCCTCGAGAGCTGTGATCTTGAGGTGCTGCTTGAGATGTTGAGCATCTCTGCTATCTCGTCGTGGTCATAGCCTTCGATGAGGTAGAGAGAGAGTATCACCCGGTATCCTTCAGGAAGCTGTTCGATTGCGGCCTTGACCTCCTCTACCCTGGCTTCCACCTCCTCCTTGTACGCTGTATCTTCATGGCTGTCGTCTCGGAGACCGGTGTGACTTTCAATATCTTCAAAGATCGCCTTTCTCTTTCCCAGGGCATCAAGTGATCTGTTGACCACTATTCTCTTGAGCCATGCTCCGAAGCTTACAGTGCCCGAGTAGGTGTTTATCTTTTCGAAGGCTGAGAGGAATGCTTCCTGCATCACATCTTCGGCCTCCATGCTGTCGTTCACAATGCGCAGGCTGGTGTTATACATCGCCTTGTAATACAGCTTGTAAACCTGGAACTGAGCTTTCTGGTCGCCTTCACGGCACCCGTCAATCAGGTCCTGGTGAATGTTCCTGAATGCTGCTTCAACATTTTCCATCTTTGTTTCAAGATCTGATTCATATATGTATGCCGCTGCACCCACGCATTTGAACTATTCATAGCAATGACGAATACAAAGCGCGAATGCTGCATACAAGATAAAAAAAAGCTGTCAGCGGATAAAAAAAAGATTTCAGCCCTGGGTAACAGTGCCGGTAGCATAGTCGAGCTCAGAGCCAAAAAGACTGTGAGGAATAGAGTATACCAGCAGGAGCAGCACGGCTGCGGCGATAGTATATCCAGGACGATCTTTTTTACGGTTCATCACTACCGCCACTATCCAGGCAATAACTGCAATAAGTGTCTTGTTGTCAGTAAGATCCCATCCGAATGGAATTCCTGTCCAAAGGTCGCCGAAGGCATACTTCTGTACTACCGGCCCGAGGATCATCCCCCCTGCCAGTAACAGCCACAGTGCCCACTGGCCCTGCCTTCTCTGCTGTGGCCTGCCGAATGCGGCATTGAGACCTGCCAGGTTCGAGAGAAGCATGGCGAAGAACATTATGAGAATATGCGGTATCATGACAAGTGCCGGCACGTTGCCCTTAAACCTGATGACTACCGGCTCATCCCCGGAGATCTCGACCGATGCACCGGATGGCGTTAAAAGAACAATGTAATACTCCAGCTTAGCTGCAGCAGGCTGGGAGGGAAGCTCACCGACAAGGTGAGTGCCGTCATGAGTCATTTCAGACACACTCCACTCTTCGTCGACCCTGAATTTTTTGAAGTATATTTTTCCTGAGATCCCGGCAGGGATATCAATTTTTATCTTGCAGGGATGGGTATTAGTCTGGCTTCTCTTCAGAGCGATCTTATATTCGGCCCCATCGACGGTAACAATTGTTCTTTTCGTGTATGTAGGCCCGGTCATGCGTTGATACATCGCAGCCGAAACTGTTATGATGACAGCAATGATCCAGAAAACAAAATTTTTCATCAAGTAGCTGGTAATCTGATTTACAATTGAATAAGCAGTAATTCCCTCTTCTCGTCACGCATGACCTCAACGGTGATTGTCTGTCCCGGCTTGAGCTGGCTCAGCCTGAACATGTAGTCATCGATATTGTTAACGGGTTTGTCCTCGATGGCAACAATTACATCTCCCTTCACCATACCGCCCATTGCTGCCGGCTTACCGGGTGTCACGAAGTCGGCTCTGAGACCGTTCTTTACGTTACCGGCAAAATCAGGCATCAATCCAAGAGTAACACCTCTGCGCCTTCCCATTGACTGAGACGGTCCTTTTGGACCTGCTTCACGGAAGGCAAGTCTCTCCGTATCATTGGCTGCATTTGTTACTATTTCTGTAAGGAGCTCTCCGATTCTGACCATGCCGGCATAATTAAGTTTGTCAGGGGTGTCAGCAGGGGTGTGATAGTCAAGATGTGCGCCTGTGGTGAACACAAGCACAGGGATATTCTTTCCGTAGAATGATGAGTGGTCTGAAGGTCCGTATCCCTCTTCGGTGAAACTGAGGCTGAGCATAGTTGTGTCAGTAATTAATATAACACTGTCACGCAGACCCAGGGCTGTCCCTACACCGCCCACCTGAACTCCGTTACCCTCCTTGAGCCTCCCAACCATGTCAAGATTCACCATCAGGTTTACAGCAGAGGGATCGATACCCATGTTCTCAACGAAGTATTTTGATCCAAGCAGTCCCATCTCCTCTCCTGAGAATGCCACAAACAGGATGTTGCGGGCATACCCTTTTCGAGAGTAAGCCAGTTTCTCTGCCAGTTCGACCATCAGTGCAACGCCGGAGGCATTATCATCTGCCCCATAGTGGACAGCCACAGTGTCAACAGCCCTGCTTCCCGAACCCGGTCCACCCATTCCAAGGTGGTCATAATGTGCGCCCACAATTATGTATTCATTTGACAGAGTGTTTCCCTCAAGGTACATTACCACATTTGCCGTCTGAGCCTTCCTGGCTATCATTTCAGCCTCACCATTGACAATGGAGGAGGTGATGAAGCTCAGAGGTGTAAGATCTCTTGCAGCAACCGTCTCGAGTTCAGAGACCGTTTTACCTGATGGTTTCAGCAGCGAGTCAGCAAGGCTTCTTTTTATCTGGAGCACGGGTATACCGGCACTGCTCTCACCCCTTGAAGGTTTCTCAAGGTTGTCTGCCGGGTCCCATTCCTCTCCTGACACGAGAAGGACTCCTGCAGCACCGTTCTCTCTTGCAGTCAGAACCTTCATCCGGTCTGTGCTGAACGCACTGTAATCAGATGCAGCAGGATTTGATTCGGGGTAACCGCGGAGCACCATAACCCATTGGCCTTTTACATCAATGTCTTTATAGTCATTCCACTGCATTGAATCATTTGCAACCATGAAGCCATACCCGGTAAATGCCACCCCGGCACTCAGTGCACCGTTGGATGTCAGAGCCAAAGGAACGAAGTCAGTCCCGGCAATATATTCATAATCATTGATATTCAGTTTGTTTGCCTCACCCATCTGTGCAGATACGGTGACACTGAACTTCTGAAGGCCATCACCGTTGAACGGATCGAGTTTTGCCTTCCTGAGTTCCTTCCTGATATAAAGAGCTGCCAGCGAGTCTCCGGCAGTGCCCGTGCCTCTGCCAGCAAATTCCTCAGAAGCAAGTTTCGTGGTTATCACGACAAGTTCGTCGTGAGTGATCTTTGGATTACGGTTTGTGCCGGCACATGATGTGAGTGCCACTATTAATAATAAATATAATAAGTTCTGGTATCTCATAGAGAAATCATTTGAGCCGGTAAAAGTAGCAATCTTTTGCCAACGTCGCATTATAATACTTACAACAAAGGAAAGGAAGCACTACTTTATGCAAATTGCATTATAGCTTTCTTTATCAATGATATAGCATCTCTCAGCTGCTCCTCGGAAATGATGAGTGGCGGTGCGAACCTGATTATATGCCCGTGTGTTGGTTTTGCCAGAACGCCCAGTTCTTTCATTGCCAGGCAGACATCCCATGCCTCTTTTCCATTCTTCGGCCTGATGACGATTGCGTTCAGAAGCCCTTTACCCCTGACGAGCTCAACCATGTCAGATTTGAAGTCTCTCATTTCGTCGCGGAAGATCTTACCAAGCTTCTCGGCCCTCTCAGCAAGTTTCTCCTCCTTCACTACCTCAAGGGCGGCAATGGCTACTTTTCCGGCAAGCGGATTACCTCCGAAGGTTGACCCGTGCTCGCCAGGTTTAATTGTAAGCATTATCTCATCGTCAGCGAGAACGGCTGAGACGGGTAATGCTCCGCCGGAGAGTGCCTTGCCCAGTATGAGTATGTCAGGTCTTACCCCTTCATGGTCACAGGCAAGCAGCTTGCCGGTGCGTGCAATTCCTGTCTGCACCTCGTCAGCAATAAAAAGCACATTGTTCTTTTTGCAGAGGTCATAGGCTTTCTTAATGTATCCTTCATCAGGCACAAAAACGCCGGCCTCTCCCTGTATCGGTTCGACAAGGAA
>JAKEGI010000069.1 GCA_022615595.1 Bacteroidales bacterium
ATCATCGCAATCCTGGGAATGGATGAGCTGTCTGAGGAGGACAGGCAGGTGGTTCACCGCGCCAGGAGGGTCCAGAGATTCCTCTCACAACCCTTCCATGTGGCTGAACAGTTTACCAATATCCCCGGCAAACTTGTCTCCATCGAGGATACTATCAGAGGCTTCAACATGATAATAGACGGTGCTGTCGACCAGTACCCTGAGGCAGCATTTATGCTTGTAGGAACCATTGAGGAGGCTATTGAGAAGGGCGAAAAACTGCTCGCCGAGAACAAATAGCACCAAAAGTGAACGGACGTGAAAATTGAGATAATCACACCAGATAACCGGGTCTATTCCGGCGAGATACGTTCTGTCAGGGTGCCGGGAAGAAAAGGATCATTCCAGGTTCTTAAAGATCATGCTCCCATAATTTCAACCCTTGACAGAGGACCTGTGATCATCTCGGACGATCAGGGGAACGAGGTGAGGTATGAGATAACAGGAGGAGTGATCGAGGTAAAAAGAAACAGGATCATCCTTCTTGCAGACACTGTACTGTAAAGCTGCAGCTGATGAACAGCGATGAGTTCCGGAAATACGGACACGAGGTTGTCGAGTGGATCGCCCGGTACTATGATAATATTGAACAATATCCTGTAAAGTCACGTTCGCTGCCAGGGTCTGTGAAGGCGCAGCTGCCTGGGGGGCCTCCTTCAGAGAGCCAGCCGTTTGACACCTTCCTGAAAGATTTTGATGAGATCATCCTGCCGGGGATCACCCACTGGCAGAGCCCTAACTTTTTCGCATATTTCCCTGCAAACAGCAGTCCACCCTCCGTGCTGGCCGAAATGCTTACGGCAGCGCTTGGTACCCAGTGCATGATCTGGGAGACCTCGCCAGCCGCCGCCGAGCTCGAGGAACGTATGATGGAGTGGCTTCGCGATATGACAGGCCTTCCTGAATGTTTCGAAGGGGTGATACAGGACACAGCCTCAACCGCCACGCTGGTGGCGCTCCTCACTGCACGTGAAAAGGCCTCTTCATTCCGCTCAAACAGAACCGGCCTCTTCTCCACTGCGACGATGCGTGTCTATTGTTCGTCACAGTCACACTCCTCCGTGGAAAAGGGAGCAGGTATTGCAGGCATCGGAAGAGAAAATGTTGTCAGAATACCGGTCAGGGAAGACTTTTCTCTTGATCCGGCTGAACTGAGAAAGGCCATTGAGACTGACCTGGCGGCAGGCCATATACCCTGCTGCGTCGTCGCAACCATTGGCACAACAGGTACCACAGCCATTGACCCGCTGCGTATGATCGGGGAGATCTGCAGCGAGAAGGGGGTATGGCTTCATGTTGATGCAGCTCTCGGAGGTACTGCTCTGTTGCTGCCTGAGATGCGATGGATGGCTGACGGCATTGAATATGCTGACTCGCTTGTGTTCAACCCGCACAAGTGGATGTTCACCAACTTCGACTGCTCGGCATACTTCGTCCGTGACGCCGCCTCACTGATACGCACCTTTGACATTCTGCCCGAGTACCTCAGGACACGCACCAGGGGACAGGTAAATGATTATCGCGACTGGGGCGTTCAGCTGGGGAGACGGTTCAGGGCACTGAAGCTGTGGGCCGTAATACGTACCTTCGGCGTTGATCAGCTCAGGGCCATGATAAGAGAGCATCTGAGACTTGCAAAGATGCTTGCCGGAATGATCGGGGCTGACAGAGAATACCGCATCATGGCGCCGGTGCATCTGAATACGGTATGTTTCAGGTGGCAGCCTCCTGATGTCACGGAGGATGAGGCAGACAGGCTGAACGAAAAGCTTAACCACTCTCTTAATGATACCGGAAAGATATACCTGTCACATACCAGGGTAGAGGGAAGGTATATTCTCCGGATGGTGACCGCCCAGACCACTGTGGAGGAGAGACATGTGGCGGAGGCCTGGCGGCTTATAAGAGAGACCGCTTCAGCGATCTCTTCCAAGGGTCGTGCCGTAGATATTGACTGAAAAGACAGCCTGCACAAAGGTCCTGTTTTCAACCGGGATGTAGCCCCCGCTGACACCCGCATTGATCTCAAAAGGAAATCTGAGAATGTAAAAGTCAGCCAGCAGCTCCCCCCCGAATGATCCGAAATCTTTTGCTTCGTAGAAGTAGTTGTCGTCGCTGTATTCCCTCACATCAGTGCCCGTGGCGCCGTCAAAGAAGAGCGAGCCCCTGATGCGCTTGATGTAAAAGAGGCTTCCTGCCCCCAGATCAGGGTAGAAAAGAGGCATTGTGTAGTCGAAAGAGATGCTGAAAAGCGTCTCGGAAATATAGTTATGGTATCCCCTGGGGTATGGATTACTGTTGTAATACAGTAGTTTGCGGGCCGGGGCCTGAGTCTCGTAACCGGCCCTGACAACAAGGCTGTGATTGCGCACGATGCCAGGAAGAAAAAGAGTGCCCCTGGCATATTTCATTGAATTGTACAGCTCTTTGTCCCATGGTGCGGTTACCAGCCTCAGGTCGATCACCTGCCCCCATTTCGGATAAATATCACGGTAAGCGTATCTGAAGGTGTTGGCAAAGTAAAGCCTTCCGGTAAGCTTGATAATATCCTCGTCAAATGCATTATATTCAGTGATATAAGTATAGCTATTTCTATAATTGAGATAGATAGCCGGCATAAATGTCTGTCTGAATTTACCGTATGCAAAGTAAAGGGGTAGATTCACATTTACATTCAGATTCATAGCTGGCGACATATCAGCAGGTTCTGCAGTTACATCTGATGTTTTTATTATAATAGGGTCACCGCCGTAGCTTAGGTCACCTTCCACAACGGGATACCATCCCCTCCACGCTATATTTGAATGTATGTGGTGGCTGTTGTCAGAGTATTCATAGCCAACCGAGGTGATGAGGGTGCTGAGGTGATTCTGTGACATGAGCGTCAGCCCGGGACTTATGGCGGTGGGATCTGCCTGCAGCTCGTCAATGTCTGCATAAAACGGGAACCAGCTGTGGAAGTTGAAGAGATGCGCCATTTTCCGGTAAGGAACAGGATCTGGTATTTCCGTCATGGCAGATAGCTCCTCCGCCTCCGAACTGATACCTGTCGTTTCAGGAAGGACCGGAGTCTCATTTATTCTGCAGCTCTCCTCCGTGGAGACCCTGTTTACCCTGGCGATCCCGAAGCCATTGACAGTATAGTCTGAAACAAGTATTTCATCTCCTGAAACCGAAAAGCCTGAGATGCCGAACCGTGATCCGGTGACCCTTGTCGTTATGCCGTCAGGCGTGGTACGGTAAATGTTGTCGGAGCCGTCACCCTGGGCAAGCCATAAAAGAGTATCTCCGGCAAACTCTGCCTGTATGATGTCATCATCCGACTCCGGCCTGTTCACCACCCACCTCTTTCCCGTTGGATAGTAGGTTCTGATACCCTCACCCTCACTGGTCAGCGTCACCACGGTAACACCCTGGCCGTCAGAGGTCCATGACGGCCTTTGAATTATTATGTTTCCTGGTGTCGCGACATTCATCTTTGTCTCTCCGGTAAAGGCGTCAATGAAGATCAGCGAGTAGCTGAGGTCAGGTTCCGTTGCAACGGCTGCTATCATGGTTCCGTCAGGTGAGAGGTCAGGCGCCTCGCAACGCGATTTGAAAGTGAGCTGTGTGATCGCTCCACCTGAAATATCCATCTTCTTGATAACCGAATATTCACGGTTCTCCCAGCGCGGATCAGTGTGCAGTTCTGACCATACTGCAGTACCGTTTGAAAAGGAGAAAATATATGGATATATATATCCGGTGGTGGTCAGTACATGTTCCGTCCCGCCACTGGTATTGGTAATCACCAGGCACTGGGGATGGGATAAGGATGTCTTCAGTGACAGAATACTCTTCTCATCAATCCTGTGCGGAAGGTAGTGCGATACGTAGTCTTTTCTTCCCTCCCTGCTGATAATGGGATACTCTTTTGAGGGCAACGCAATATCTGCCCTGCTCCACATCTCTGCGACACTGCTGAAGGTACTGTCATAGAGACTCTTCTTGGTAAGCCCGATATTCTTTTTAAGGCTTCTGTTTACCGGGTTGAATATCTTCATTCGTGCTGCTCCGTCCATGGCGTCACTCCATGCATTCTCACTCTGCTGCCGCATGCTGTTCATCATAAGGTAGCCGAAGACATAATGATCCGGGGTAAAGTCCCGGTACGATCCTGAAAGGAGCTTGTCATACCCGTAGATACCCTGCTGGCTGAGGGTCAGGGCTCTGGCTCTCTGAAGGAAGACGTTGCTGCGGCCTCTTCCTGCAGGTGTAAAGAGTGTCTCTGCATATACTGCATCGCCCTCAAAGGCCCAGGAAGGTATCATGAGAGCGTTAGCGCCGATAATCTGTTCGCCGAGCAGGAGCGAGAGGAACCGTGTCACCCCCTTATTGAGTGAGGCAAGCTGTGCCACATGCACTGCCTCATGCATCGCCAGCAGTCCGGCTGGATCGGAGGGGAGGTTTGTCTGTCCCGGCAGGGGGTATAGCTCCATGCGCCGGGGAGCCCAGATAACATAACCGTTTGACTCCATGGAGTGGTTATGCATGATTACGGGTATATTGACCTTCACTTCCGGGTAAAGATTTGAGACCCTGCTGAATGACTCTTCAAGAAGAACGGCATACCTCCGGGCCATTTCATTGAAATCGCGTGGATAGATAATCCGGAAGTGTTCCGTCCTGATCTGATCCCACCTCAGCGAAGCCGGATCCTGCCCCGTCTCATAGTACTGAGCAGTCATCCTTCCTGCAGCCAGGAGAGATACCAGAAGCAGTAAGAGGCTCTTTCTCATGCTCGTCGGTTTTTTCAAAAATACCAAAAATGGCCAATATCTTCGGCTACCCGCTAAAATCTTATTATTTTCGTGCGGTCTAACCCCGAACGGGAAAAAAAGAGCTATGAGAGAAAAATTCAGGATATGGGATAATATACTGGGATGGACGGTCTTTGTCATCGCAGCGGTAACATACCTTCTGACACTTGAACCAACCCTCAGCCTGTGGGACTGCGGTGAGTTCATCGCTTCTGCCTGCAAGCTTGAGGTCGGTCACCCTCCGGGGGCTCCGCTCTTCATGATCGTCGCACGCTTCTTTGCGAACTTCGCCGGCGGCGACGTGTCACGGGTGGCAGTGATGGTCAATGCAATGTCGGGCCTGGCAAGCGCCCTCACAATCATGTTCCTGTTCTGGACTATAACACACCTTGCCCGGCGGATTTTCCTCAGGCAGGAGGCTGACTTTACTGCAGGCAGGGTGATGGCTGTGCTCGGGGCAGGAATTACCGGTGCCCTCGCCTATGCCTTCTCTGACACCTTCTGGTTTTCAGCAGTGGAAGGCGAGGTCTATGCCTCCTCATCCCTCTTCACTGCAGTGGTCTTCTGGGCCATCCTCCGGTGGGAAGACGTCGCTGATGAACCAAATGCCGACAGGTGGATCATCCTTATCGCTTTTATGATGGGGCTCTCTATCGGTGTGCACCTGCTTAACCTGCTTGCCCTTCCTGCAATTGTATTTGTATGGTATTTTAAGAAGCACTCCTTCTCGTGGAAGGGGTTTGCGGTTTCAATAACCGTGGCATTCCTGCTTCTTGTCCTGATAATGTACGGGATAATTCCCGGTATCTTTACCGTGACATCACGCTTTGATCTCTTCTTTGTCAATACTCTAAGGATGCCCGTCAACAGCGGGATGTACATTCATCTTATACTGCTGATCACTGCCCTGATACTCTCAGTATGGTATACCTTTACCCATTCTGAAGGCAGGAGAGGGTTTGTTCTTACTGCCCTGACCCTTCTCCTCTCTGGCATCTGGCTTCTTTCCGGAACGCTGCTGCTTGACATTGTGATTCTTGCAGGACTGGTATGGGGAGCATGGTATCTCACCGTGAATAACAGGGTGGCACTGAATACCATAATGACGGCAGTACTTGTCATTCTCATTGGATACAGCTCGTTTGCAACGATTGTCATCAGGTCGGTGGCAGAACCACCCATGAATGAGAACGACCCTTCCAATCCGTTTGCCCTTCTTTATTACCTCAACCGCGAGCAGTACGGGCAGCGCCCGCTTTTCTACGGCCCCTATTACAATGCTCCGGTGACTGATTATGAAAAGGGGAAGCCCACTTATAATCCGGTAGACGGCAAGTATAAAATTACCAACCGCGAGACAATAAGGAAGTATGATGAAAGGTTCATGACACTCTTTCCGAGGATGTGGAGCGACCAGGCAGAGCACGCCAAGGTCTATGAGGAGTATGTCGGAAACAGGGGAAAGCCTGTGAGGGTCAATGATCCGCAGACAGGTGAGGCCACCACCCTGCGGGTGCCTACATTCGGGCAGAATATGAGATTCCTGTTTGAGTACCAGGTAGGGTTCATGTACTTCAGGTATTTCATGTGGAACTTCAGCGGAAGACAGAATGATGTTCAGAGTTACGGAGGGCCGGTAAACGGGAACTGGATTACAGGACTGACGTTTCTCGATGCGCCGCGTACAGGGACTGTTTCGGGAATGCCTGATGATATTAAGAATGATCCTTCCCGCAACACCTATTACCTGCTTCCGTTTCTGCTGGGCTTTGCCGGCCTCCTCTGGCATTTCAACCGTGATGTCCGCAACTGGTGGATCGTAATGCTCCTTTTCATCATGACAGGCCTCGCAATAGTCGTTTATCTAAACCAGTATCCAAACCAGCCCCGCGAAAGGGATTATGCCTATGCGGCATCATTCTATGCATTCACAGTATGGACAGGGATGGGTGTGCTGGCGCTCTATGAGCTGCTGCGCAGGGTGGCCGGCGAGAGGGTCTCTGCCATAACCGCTTCCCTGATATGCCTCCTCGCCGTGCCTGTTGTCATGGCTGCGGAGAACTGGGATGATCATGACAGATCGGGCAGATACCTGGCGCGTGACGTCGCCTTCAACTATCTTAACTCATGTGCCCCGAATGCCATCATATTCACCAACGGTGACAATGACACCTTCCCTCTCTGGTATGCACAGGAGGTGGAAGGAATGCGCACCGACGTGCGTGTCTGCAACCTTATGCTCCTGAATACCGACTGGTATATCGATCAGATGAAAATGAAGGCATATACCTCTGATCCGCTTCCTATAAGCCTGCCGAAAAGTATGTACTATGACGGTGTCAATAACCAGGTGGCAGTCTATGAGAGGATAAAAGAGCCTGCCACGGCCGCCGAGGTGATCAGCTTCATCAACAGCGGCAGCGAAGTCTCAAAGCTCTCCGTTTATGGCGAGGATATGTACTACATTCCCACCCGTACCATCCGCATCCCCGTTGACTCTGCCGAAGTGATTGCCAACGGCACCGTCAGGCCTGAGGATGCCGGCAAGATTGTGCCCTATATTGACATAAAGCTTAAGGGCTCATGGATCGTCAAGAGCCAGCTTCTTGTACTTGACATGCTTGCAAACAACAACTGGGAGAGGCCTCTCTATTTTGTCACCGGTTACCACAACGATGCCCTGGGCCTCGAGGAATACTTCCAGCTCGAGGGGCTGGCATACAGGCTGGTTCCGATAAAGAGCGAGAACAAAAGCTGGTTTTCATATGGCAGAACCGATAATGAAATTCTCTATGACAACCTGATGAATAAGTTTGTCTGGGGCGGTGCAGGTGACCCCGATGTCTATATTGATTATTACCACAAGCGTACTCTTACCGTCACAAGATCGAGGCTTGTCTATGCAAGGCTGGCATCGGAGCTTGCTGCCGGCGGTGATACGGTCAGGGCAGCGCAGGTTCTTGAGAGATGCATGGAGCTCTTTCCGGTATCGAAGCTGGGGTATGACATTTATGTCTCTGACATAATAACGGCAATGTTCGGGGCCGGCCTCAGAGAAAAGGCTGTCTCTCTTGCTGCAGACGTTTCAGCATACTATTTTGAGAGAACAGGTTATTTTCTTGGCCAGAGGCCCTACATAGCCTCCGGGGCATCGATGGAGATCGGTCAGGGCCTGCAGATCGTGTCGCAGGTGTTGCAGACATGCTATGACAACGGCGAGGTGACGATGGCGGAAGAGCTTAACAAAACCCTCAGCGAACTCTATGCAAAGTATATGGCCTTAATGCAATAGAGGCGCCTAATCAGGCGTCTCTATTGCTGACTGCGATTAATAACAATCAGTCGTTCATCTGGTATGCCGGCCTCGGTGCGAGGTACTTCTCGAGGATCATGAAGATCTTTTCCGGGAAGATAGGCTTCAGGTTGTACTCAGTGCATCCGGCAATATATGCTTCGTTCTTGGTCTGTTCCGAATAATAGGCTGTGACCAGTACTACAGGTGAGGAACGGTTCACCTGGCGGAACGCCCTCGTGCAGTCAATGCCGTTGACAAGAGGTACAAGAAAATCCATGAAGACAAGGTCAAAACCGGCGTTGCCGGCGGTGACTGCATCGACAAATTCTTTGCCGTTACGGAAAATAGTAACCGAAGCTCCGGTCTCCCGGAGCAGTGTCTCATAATATTTCAATGACGCAATGTCATCTTCAACAATCGCAATCCTTTTACCTGTGATATCAAGCATCGTTATAAAATGAACCCGGAGGTAGTTGTCCGATTTCAGTGTAAAATTATCCGGCGGGAGTAAGCAAGATTAGGTAAATTTTTCACAAATATCAACATCGCCAACTAATTGTTAACAACATTTTTTGAACATAAAAGGAATCCCGGGTGACGCAACAGAATCACTTGTGTAGCCAGACATAAGGCTGCATGAGAGCTAACGTGGCAATGGTCGGAATAAGGTACTTATCAGCGGCACTCCCACTTTGTAGTGACCCCGTTGACAGTGGTTGGTCCTATGGATTTTATGGTGAGTAATTCATCATCACAGTACTCTGCCTCATTCACCGAGGAGATCAGATTTCCATTTTCATATGAATTCAGCTGACATATCTGGCAGTTACCTCCGATCATATCACATGCCGTGAATGAGCAGACAGTTATCAGTATGGCGGCAGTGTATGCAATCTTCCTTTTCATCCCCGGTTATTTTGGGCAAAGTTATAAAAATGTATTATTGGAGCTGTGCAACATTTTTATTAAATTGGAGTCATTAAAGCAGAGTGATTTTAAACTTAAAAATAAGCTACCATGGAAGAGAACAGGATGAAGAAGCATGTCACCGTTGCAGCAATTCTGCAGATAGTGTTCGGGGCTCTCAACATTATAGCCGGCCTGGCCATAGCATTTGCATTCGG
>JAKEGI010000070.1 GCA_022615595.1 Bacteroidales bacterium
TAACGATGAGGTGCTGGCCGTGGCATATGAATATACATATAATGGGCAGGTCTTTAAAGTGGGAGAGTTCTCTACCGATGGTGTGACAGCGCCTGATGCTCTCATTCTGAAGCTCATAAAAGGCACCACCCTCAGCCCGAGCATACCCACATGGCAGCTTATGATGAAGAATATTTACAATATCGGGTCGGGCCGAATTGAACAGAGAAAATTCGAGGTAAATATTCTGTACCAGGATGACAAGTCAGGCAATACGCTTAATTATCTGCCCGGCACCCCGATTGAAGACAAGATACTACTGCAGGCCCTCGGCCTTGACGTGCTGAACTCGCAGCTTGACAGGCAGCCCGACGGCCTGTTTGACTTTGTTGAGGGGATCACCGTAATGGCTGAAAAGGGGAGGATCATCTTCCCTGTCAGAGAGCCCTTCGGGAGGCACCTTCTCAAGTATATCACAGACCCGGAGCAGATAAACAAGTATGTCTTCACCGAGCTGTACGACTCTACCCAGACTGTCGCAAGGCAGATGGCTGAGAAGAACAAGTATACCCTGAGCGGTCAGTTTGCCTCAGCCACAGGCTCGGAGATAAGGCTCAACGTAGCCAACATCCCGCAGGGAGCTGTGAAGGTGCAGGCCGGCGGTGCAACCCTCACCGAGAATGTCGATTATACCGTTGACTACAATCTCGGTTCGGTTAAGATTATCAACCCTGCTATCATCGAGTCTGAGACCCCGGTACAGGTATCGCTTGAGAGTAACCAGTTCTATGGCCTGCAGACAAAATCGCTGCTGGGGACACACATAAACTACCGGTTCTCTGACCGCTTCAATCTGGGCGGTACGCTGCTCCGCCTGAATGAGAGGCCATATACCCAGAAAGTCACATATGGCGATGACCCCATCACCAATACAATTTACGGGTTTGATGCCTCATACCGTGCCGATGCGCCCATGCTTACAAACATGATAGACTGGCTGCCGTTCATTGAAACCAATGCCACGTCATCGATAGATTTCTTCGGCGAATTCGCCCACCTGGTTCCGGGTCATAACAAGGCGATCTCTGATGAGGGAGCCGTATATATAGATGACTTTGAGGCAAGCGAGATCTCTCTCGATCTTCGCTCTTTCAATGCCTGGTCGCTGGCAAGCATACCACTGGGACAGGACCAGTTCTTCCCCGAGGCAAAACTTAACAATGACCTGCGGTCAGGCTTCAACAGGGCACAGACAGCCTGGTATGTTATTGATCCACTCTTCCTGCGCAACGGCTCTACCACTCCTGACCATATAAGGGCGGACCCTGACCTCCAGTCAAGCCATTATGTCAGGGAGATATATGAGACAGAGATATTCCCCTTCAAGGAGTCGCCGAGCGGAATACCTACCAACATATCGGTACTTAACATTGCCTTTTATCCTGACGAGAGAGGACCGTTCAACTTTGACGTGCTGCCAGGGCCCTATTCTGCAGGGCTGAATCAGGATGGCCTGTTGAATTCACCACGTACACGGTGGGGCGGCATGATGCGTGAACTGCTTACAAATGACTTTGAATCTGCCAATATCCAATACATTAAGTTCTGGGTCATGGACCCGTTCGCCGAGAACACTGACCATGAAGGGGGTGATCTCTATTTCAACCTGGGAAACATTTCCGAGGATATACTCCACGACTCGCGCAAGCAGTTTGAGAATGGCCTGCCAACGTCACCTCTGCTGATAAATGTAGACACGACAGTCTGGGGCCGTGTGCCTACGGTGCAGGCTGTGGTGCAGGCATTTGACAATGATCCCGAATCACGCCGCTACCAGGATGTGGGTCTTGACGGATTAAGCAATGAGGATGAGACCTCATTCTTCGACAGCTACCTCCTTGCAGTAGGGGCGGTGCTGAGACCCGAACTGCTTGACAGCATCTTTGCCGATCCGTCAAATGATGATTTTCATTATTTCCGCGGCACCGACTACGACCTTCTTCAACTGGGCATTCTCGACAGGTATAAGAGGTTTAACGGGTCGGACGGGAACTCACCCACCTCCGAGATGTCTTCCGAGTCGTACCCGACAAGCGGATCGACAATGCCTGACATGGAAGACATCAACCGTGACAACACCCTCAGTGAGACGGAGAGCTACTACCAGTATCATGTCAGCCTCAGGCCGGAGGATCTTGCAGTAGGGAAGAATTTTATCGTTGACGAGCGTGAATATGTTGCCACCTTCGCCAATGGTGATAAGTCTCCGGTGAAATGGTACCTGTTCAAAATTCCCGTCACCGATCATGAACGTATCGTGGGTTCGATCAGGGACTTCAAGTCAATAAGGTTCCTGAGGCTCTTCATGCGCAACTTTGATGAAGAGGTAGTGCTTCGTTTTGCCCGCCTGGAGCTTGTCAGATCAGAATGGCGCAAGTACAACCTGACATTCTTTGAAGGCGGTGAGCGCATAACCATCCCCGAGGATGAGGACGGCACCTTTGAAGTCAGCTCCGTCAACATTGAGGAGAATGCCGGCAAAGAACCTGTAAACTATCTTCTGCCCCCGGGATTCTCACGTGTGATAGACCCTGCCAACCCCCAATTGACACAGCTTAACGAGCAGTCTATGGTGCTCCGCGTCAGGGGTCTTGCTGATGGTGACGCCAGGGCAACATACAAGAATGTCAAACTTGATATGAGACAGTACCGCAGCCTGAGGATGGAGGTGCACGGTGAGGCAATAATAGGGGAACCGCTCGAGAGTGATGAGGTCACCGTTTTTGTAAGACTCGGTACTGACTATAAAAACAACTTTTATGAATATGAGATTCCTGTCAAGCTTACTCCCTACGGAAGGTACAGCGATACTGAGGAGGGGCGGTCAATTGTCTGGCCGGAGGAGAACAAGGTTGACATAGACCTCTCACTGCTGCTTGATGCCAAGCAGGAACGTGATGCAAGCATCAGGGCATCCGGGTCTTCACTGAGCGAAACGGATATTTATTACATGTATTCTGACAATGCCAGGATCTCAGTCAGCGGCAATCCTAACCTGAGCAACATCAAAGTGGTTATGGTGGGTGTAAGGAACCCCATCAGAACCCGTGATCTGCAGAATGACGACGGCACCCCTAAATCGGCGGAGATATGGGTCAATGAATTGCGGCTCAGTGATTTCCGGGAGGACGGCGGATGGGCCTCCATCGCTCACCTGCAGGCACGCCTGGCAGACCTGGGCTCACTGCACCTGACCGGGCAGACAAACACTCCCGGATGGGGAAGCATTGACATGAAGGTCAATGAAAGAAGCATAGAACAGGTCATCCAGTATGATGTCTCCTCGAACCTCGAGTTCGGCAAGTTCTTCCCCGAAAATGCCAAGGTCCGGATACCTGTCTATATGGGATACTCCGAGAACCGAATAAGACCCGAGTATGACCCCCTGAATCCTGACATACTGCTTTCAGAATCACTTGACAATGCAGAAACCAGGGAGGAGAGAGACTCCATCCTGAACTTTGCCGAAGATTACACCCGGCGCAAGACCTTTTCTGTCAGCAATGCAGGGGTGGATGTGAGGGGAGAGAAACCTCAACCCTGGGACCCGGCAAACGTATCGGTGAATTATACCTTCAACGAAGTCTATCATACCGGCACCAAAACTGCCATAGATGTCGAAAAAACCTACAGGGGCGGTTTAACATACGATTATGAGGCCAGGCCGAAGAACTACACTCCCTTCCAGAAGGCACAGGGGCTTACCTCTCCTGCGTTCAGGCTTATCAGGGACTTCAACCTCTATCTTTTTCCAAAGCACCTTACCCTCAGGGCAGACATGTTCAGGTATTACAATGAGATAGAGTCGAGGAATATCAATAATCCCGGTCTTATGATAAAACCGACATTTACGAAAGATTTTCAGTGGACCAGGTTTTTTGACATGAAGTATGATGTCACCAAGCAGATGAAATTTGACTTTACCTCCAGCACCGTGGCCAGGATCGATGAGCCCGAGGGAGGCGTTGACAAGAATCGCTATCCTGAGGAGTATGAGATATGGCGCGATGAGATTATGGGCAATATTTCACACGGGGGAAGGGAGACAAGCTACTACCACCTTTTGAATCTTAACTATAACATTCCGATAAACAAGCTGCCACTGCTGTCATGGGTTACATCCAATGCCCGTTACGGCGCCAGGTACGACTGGCTTGCCGGTACAATCTTTCCCGATTCAGTCAATATCAGGCCGGGTAATACTATCAAGAACTTCAGCAACCTTCAGTTAACCCTCCAGGGCAACCTTACCAGTCTGTACAACAGGTCGAAGTTTCTAAAGGAGATAGAAACGACAACACAGCCTGGCGGGATGCGGAGAATGAGCCTGGGTTATGAGGAGGTGACGCATAACAGGACCGGGTTGCCACTGAGGGCAGGGAAGGTCAGGATCATCAATCATAACCTGAACACCCGAGACATTACTGTCACGGTCACTGCCCCTGACGGTACTGTCGTGACCGGTAAATTTGACATAGTATCGGATATGCGGATTGAATATACGCCTGACACAGATGTCGACAATGCGAGGGTTACCATCACAGGCAGGGTTGAGAAGAAGCCTTCGATGGCCAGCACGGCCGGCCGCTATCTCATCAGGGCACTCATGGCCATCAGGAACGTCTCGGCGACGTATACTCTCGAGCAGGGGCAGCTGCTCCCCGGCTATCTGCCGGGAACATCCTTTCTCGGTCAGGAGACATACAATGGCATGTCAGCTCCGGGATGGCGCTTTCTGACCGGGTTGTCAGACAAGGGATTCTTTAATGAAGCAATAAGCAACGGATGGGTAACAACGGATACATTGCTTAATATCCCTGCATCACACAGTATGCGTGAGCAGATTAACCTGAGGACCAATATTGAACCCTTCCCCGGTCTGCGCATCGACCTTACCTCTGACCGCCGTTACTCAGAGACCATCGCATCATACCTGCGGGCAGATTTGAACGGTAATTTCCCCGACAGCTCAAGAAATACACGTATTACCGGTGTATTTACCATGTCGGTGATATCGTGGGGCACCGCCTTCGAGAAGGTGCCACGATCAGGTGATTATGTATCTGAAACCTTCCAGAGATTCAATGAGTACACTCCGATAATATCACAGCGCCAGGCAGCTGAACGCAGCGCTGTTGACGGTACTTATGACCCTGGATATAACCCGGTAACCGGAGAGCCTGTCACGGGTCCCTATGCCAGTGGCTATGGCAAAACATCAAGCGAGGTGCTGATACCTGCCTTCATCGCTGCCTACACAAAGCGCGACCCTCACAAGGTTCCTCTTGACCCTTTCCCTTCGGCATGGAAGATGATGCCCAACTGGAGGATAAACTTCGAAGGGCTGACAAAGTATGAAGCTGTAAGAAAGGTATTCAACTCTGTGAGCATTTCACACCAGTACAGGTCTACATATTCCATCGGCTCTTTCAATACCAGCCTCTATTTTGATCCTGATGAATCAGGAATAAGCAGGGTACGCGACATGAGCTACAACTTCATCCCGATGTACGAGATTAACACGGCCGTTATTAATGAACAATTCAGTCCGCTCATCAACATTGACCTGGGGTGGAAGAATTCGCTTACGACAAGGCTCGAGTACCGCAAGTCACGCACGGTGACACTGAATCTTTCAAGCAACCAGATAGCTGACATAAGAAATGATGAGATCACCATCGGCGCCGGATACAGATTTGATGATGTGTCGGTCATACTGAGATCGGGCGGCGGACAGCGTGCCCTGCAGAGTGATCTCAACCTGCGGCTTGATTTATCAATCAGGGACAACAAGACCATTGCCCGCAAGCTGATTGAAGACGTTCACCAGCCTGTTGCCGGACAGAAGGTCTTTACCCTCGGACTGACGGCAGACTATATGCTGAGTGACAGGTTCAACCTGCAGGTCTATGCAGACCATAACCTGAATAATCCGTTCGTAGCCAATACGTTCAAAACCTCAAACACGAATTTCGGGTTCAGCCTTCGTTTCACCCTTGTTCAGTAACCTGCCGGCAGCGATAGGCAAAAAAAAACAGTAATCAGGGTTTGAATCTTAAAAAAGATGTATTTTTGACATCCTGAGAACTCACGACATAAGATAACTAAATAAAACCAAATCGATGAACGTTCCCGCAAATCTTAAGTACACCAAGGATCATGAATGGGTGCTTGTGAAAGGCAATGAGGCAACAATAGGTATAACAGATTTTGCCCAGCATGAACTGGGAGACATCGTCTTCATTGAGATTGAGACGGTGGGAGAAAAGCTTGGCCACGGCGATGTGTTTGGCACAGTAGAGGCTGTGAAGACAGTGTCTGACCTTTTTATGCCCGTCAGCGGGACTGTCACCGTCAAGAATGAAGATCTTGATACTGCAGCCGAAGCGGTTAACAATGATCCGTACGGTAAAGGGTGGATGATCAAGATTGCAATGGAGGATGCCTCAGAGCTTGATGAGCTGCTTGATGCCGAAGCATATAAGAAGCTTATAGGCGTATAATTATTAGTAAATAATACAGAAGAGGGTGTCTCATATTGAAAATGGGACACCTTTTTTATTTTTGATTTGTTTTACCAGTATGGAACGATTTTATTTAAAGACTGCGCGAGGGCGGAAGCTACCTTTACTAAGCCAAAGTTTAAGTCAACTACCGGGGATTTCTCGGTTGTTCCGGGAGTTTCCTTCTGGTGAGCGGGCAGGCTGCGGGGCTATTTAACATAGTGTCACATTATAGGCCTGCCCACAAAGTTTGTTTCATAGCGTGGGATTTTTCTATCGGGCAAATGTCATGGTGTCACTGCTTTGTGATACCTGGTGCCTTTACGGTCTCCGGTCTTTAATAATAAACCTTCCCTTACAA
>JAKEGI010000071.1 GCA_022615595.1 Bacteroidales bacterium
ATCACGGTGTATGCCTGTCGTGGTGTGTTGCATGGCAAAGTCCCTGCCCCGTGAAGATGCCAGCTGGCCCAGGTAGTCACCACCGCTGAGATGCGACCTGTACCTGATGCTTACCTTTTCTGCACTGCCTGATATCTTGGCATAATATGATGAAAAGAGAGGTAAAAGGTTTTCAACAAGCGACTGCCGTGCCTGGTGTATGAGCATGGCTGCAGGTGCCATCTGCCCGTCATAGATCTCGAGCATGCTGCCGGTATCGGGTCCTCCCTCCCTGATGACGCTGTTGCGCTGCATCAGGGCCTTGTTGTATCTCATATGGGCGTCAAGATAAGTCTGGTCATACTGGCTGATCATCATATTCAGGAAGCGACGCCTCTCTTCACTGCCTCCGCTGATGAGGATGCTGTCTGCCGGTGAGAGCATAACCACCGGGTATCTTCCCACATGGTCCGACATGCGTGGATACTCCTTGCCATTGAGCCTGAAGACCTTCTGCTTCTGCTTCTGGAATGCGCAGAAGAGCTCATCCTGCCCCTCCTCCTTTTCAAAAATGCCCTTTAATATGAAATAGTCCTCGCCATGCCTTATGCTGAGAGTGTCAGAATTATTGAAGAAACTCTTTGTCAGCGAGAGATAATGCACCGCATCAAGTATGTTGGTCTTTCCTACGCCGTTATTGCCCACGAAACAGTTGAACCCGGGAGAGAAATCGAGTGTGACAGACTCGTAGTTCTTGAAGTTTGTTAGCTCTATCCTTGCCAGGTACATTTTACTCTTTTCGTCTGAGAAAGCCTCAAAGTTAAGAAAAGAAACGGCTGCAACAACCCGGAAGAATACTCAAAACGCCGCTGCAATGGGCTTTGCATTTTTTTGACTATATGTTTTTTAATAATGCGAGAAATGCTACTTTTGCGAAGTTATTTTTTGACCTGTAACAGCATAAGATAGATATGAGCAAGAAAAAAGAGACCTCAACAGGAATCGAAAACGTTGAACAGACACTGACCAAAACAGAACAGTTCCTTGAAGAAAATTATAAGCCTCTGTTGTATGGCGTTATTGCCATCGTAGCCGTTGTTGGTATCTTCTGGCTTCTGAGGGTTTATACCACAAAACAGAGCAAAGAGGCTCAGAGCCAGATGTTCATGGCAGAGCAGTATTTTGCACAGGATTCACTGAGGCTTGCACTCTACGGTGACGGTAACAACCTGGGATTTATTGATCTGGCTGATCAGTACAAGCGTACCAAATCAGGCAAACTTGCCAACTTTTATGCCGGCGCATGCCTTATGCATCTCGGAGAGTTCGAAGAGGCATCTGACTACCTTAAAAAATATACTCTCAGCGATGAGATCCTCGCCCCTCAGGCCAAAGGCCTTCTTGGCGATGCAAGTGTTGAACTCGGTGACAACACCGATGGTATCAGACTCTATCTTGAAGCAGCTGATATGGCCGATAATTCTTTCCATTCTCCTATCTACCTCATGAAGGCAGGTATGATTTATGAAAGCGAAGGAAAATTTGAAGATGCACTCAAACTCTATGAAAAGATACAGGAAAAGTATCCTGAGAGCAACGAGGGAAGGAGCATTGACAAAAACATAGCCAGGGTCAAGCTGAACATCGACTAGCCGATGGCAACAAGAGATCTCTCCTCATATGATGCAACACAGATCCCTGACGCAACAGGGATGAGGTTTGGCATTGTTGTGGCAGACTGGAACAGAGAGATCACCCATTCACTTCTTGACGGAGCAGTCAAAACGCTCAGACGACATGGTGTCAGCGATGATGACATAGTTGTGAGACATGTCCCGGGTACTTTTGAGATCACCCTCGCAGCACAATGGTTTGCTGAATATGATGACCTCGATGGGGTGATCTGTCTGGGATGTGTCATACAGGGTGAGACACCGCACTTCACATATATCTGCCAGGGTGTGACCCAGGGTATAACCCAGCTTAACCTTGACTACAACATTCCTTTTGTTTTTGGTGTGCTCACCACACTGACACAGCAACAAGCCCTTGAAAGGGCAGGTGGCATCCACGGCAACAAAGGTGATGAGGCTGCCGTCACCGCTATCCGTATGGCCGCCCTTCAGCGCCAGATGGAAAAGTGATCAGTGATCTGAAAATCAATTTGTTCACCTGCCGCACAGCATCCTGTAAGGACACCAGTTGCATCTCTGCGCGAACCGTGTCATACTAAAATCCTCACTCCCGGAGAACATAGTGCCAAGAGCAGTCACAAGGTCATCACTGAACCTTGTCATAATACTGTTCCATGATGCCGGATCAGCTCCCGGACCATCCAGGCCGGCAACCGCGACATAAGGAGTGAAGTCATCTGAAGAGATCTGCTGTACCCAGTATATTGCAGGTATCACAACTCTTCCCGGGTAGCTTTTGCCTATAAGATGACAGTAAAGCATGGCCTGCAGAATGGCATCGTTGCGCTTTTCCTTTTCCTCGTTGAAGAGGTCACTTACCGATACATTATCTCTCTTGGGAGTTCCGGTCTTGTAATCAACGACTCTTATTGCACCCCCTGTCAAATCAATTCTGTCAGCCCTTCCCCCTATCCTGACGTGTATCGTGCCTGATGACCCGCTTATGGTACAAACGCCAGAGAGAATATCCTCAAGGTTCAGAATGGTTAGCTCTTCTGAGGCAGCATCATAGTTCAGCAGGTCATTTACATAACGTTCAAGCACATCAATTATGATCACGCTCCGGCCTGCCACCAGCATTTCGCCGCTGCGCTTCATCTCTGAAGAGGCTGCAGAGATGATTGCCTTTCTTATCATGCCGGGCTCCTTTAACAGTTCCCTGATCCCGGGCATGCAGTCACTGATGCCTTTCATCGGCAGGTAAAGCCTGTTAAGCGTCTCGTGAAGTATATTCCCGAATCTTCTCTGGTCAATATCCTCCTCCAGCTTCTCCTCCTCAGGGATGTCACATACATACCTGTAATAGAATCGCATCCGGCAATTCAGCCAGGTGTTTATTGCACTGGGCGAAAGGTACTTGCCGCCATCATTCTGAGCATCATACAGGTCAAGAAGAATCCTGTTATGAGATGCCTGCCTTGCAATGCTTTCCGGAACCATCCTGCTTCGTCC
>JAKEGI010000072.1 GCA_022615595.1 Bacteroidales bacterium
CTCCTGTCACTCTCAGCCGCATAAGGATCCATATATGTCGAAGCCTTGTAGTTTGTGCGGGTAAACCGGTCAAACTGATGTATCCAGTCCTTTGCCGGGAGGTCCTTCATCCACCAGTGCCCTGAGCCGCAGTGGTTGAAGATCATATCCATCACCACCTTCATTCCCTTGTCATGAACGTTGGCCACCAGCTGACGGAATTCTTCATTGGTGCCATACCGCGGATCGACACGGTAAAAGTCGGTCGTCGAGTAACCGTGATATGAGTATGAAGGCTGATTGTTTTCGAGGAAGGGGTTGAGCCAGATGCCGGTAACACCAAGGTTCTTCAGGTAACCAAGGCTGTTGCCGATGCCCTTAAGATCTCCTCCGTGCAACCCGCCGGGATTGCTCCTGTTGCTGCGCTCAGCCATGCCTTCGACATTGTCATTCGAAGGGTCACCGTTAACAAAGCGGTCAGGCATGAGCAGGTAGATCACGTCTGATCCGTCGAAGCCTCTTGCCTGCCCGGCAGGTTTTTCCAGTAACGGATAATCATGGGTAAGGGTCACCTTCCCCCTGGTGAATGTGAGTTTCATTGTTCCCGGGAGAGCTTTGGGGCTTATCTCTAAATTCACGAACAGATAGTTGGGGTTATCGGTTTTTATTAAAGTCTTCACTTCAACATCCGGGTAATCGGCCTTCACATCAAACGAGCCAATCTCTTTCCCATAAACCATCAGCTGCAGGGATGTCTCTTTCATGCCATTGAACCATGAAGGTGGTTCAATGCGTTCTATTGTCTGTCCCATGACCTTCGTAAGAGCCATGGCGGCAAGCAGTAACAGTAAAAGAAATCTTGCTGGTTTCATTTTTTCCCGAATTTCATTTCTTCTCCTGCTTTCAGCGTGACACTTTCACCGTAGACCGCAAGAGGGATTTCTGATTGCGAAAGGTTTACCACATTGATCTCTGATCCGTTTACCTCAACTCTCATAGGATTGTTCCGGAACCTGATAATAAAGGAGTATGACTTCCACGCAACGGGCATGACCGGGTTGAAGCAGACCCTGTCATTGCGGATCCTCATGCCGCCGAAGCCTTCGACAATTGAGAGCCATGTGCCTGCCATGCTTGTTATGTGGAGTCCGTCCTTCACCTCCCTGTTATAATCGTCGAGGTCAAGCCTTGCAGTTCGCAGATAGAGTGTATAAGCCCTGTCGGTGTCATGCAGACTGGCCGCAATGACCGCATGGATGCTGGGTGACAGCGATGACTCATGCACACAGCGCGATTCGTAGAAGTCAAAGTTGCGTCTTATGGTCTCTTCGTCAAATTCATCCTCAAAGAGGTATATACCCTGGAGGACATCCGCCTGCTTGATGAATACCGAGCGCAGTATGCGGTCCCACGACCAGTGCTGGTTCAGCGGTCTCTCTGCGGGATCAAGGTCTGCCGCCGTCTGCTGCACCTTGTCCATGAATCCGTCCTGCTGAAGAAAGATGCCAAGGTCATGGTGTGCAGGAAGATAAATATTCTGCACTATCTCATTCCAGTTGCTGATCTCCTTTTCGGGGCTGAGTCTGGTACGTGTCACGATGCCATTGTATTTTACAGGGCTTGTGGTGCGAAGACTTTCAAGCGAGGAGGCCGTATATCTGAGTGTCCACCTGGCCAGCATGTTCGTGTACCAGTTGTTGTTGACGTTGTTCTCATACTCGTTGGGACCGGTGACGCCCAGGATGACATACTTCTTCTTCTCGTCAGACCAGTTGCACCGCTGCGCCCAGAAACGCGAGATGGCTATGAGCACCTCCAGTCCGTAGCCGGCAAGGTAGTCGTGGTCACCGGTATGCCTGACATAGTTATAGATGGCGTAGGCTATGGCGCCGTTGCGATGTATCTCCTCGAATGTTATCTCCCACTCGTTATGGCACTCTTCACCGTTCATTGTCACCATCGGGTATAGGGCAGCACCGCCTGTAAAACCGAGCTTGCCGGCGTTCTCAATTGCCTTTTCAAGATGCTTGTATCTGTAAAGCAGTAGGTTACGCGCAACGTGCGTATCGGCAGTGCTCAGGTAAAAGGGAAAGGCGAATGCCTCGGTGTCCCAGTAGGTGCTTCCGCCGTACTTCTCTCCCGTGAAACCCTTCGGGCCTATGTTAAGCCTCGGATCCTCCCCGGTGTAAGTCTGGTTCAACTGGAAGATGTTAAACCTGATTCCCTGCTGAGCCTCTATGTCACCTTTTATCACGATGTCACCGTGTTCCCATCTCGCACTCCAGGCCTCTCTGTGGCTCTGAAGCATGGCTTCAAATCCTGTCTGTGCCGCTTCGCCGGCTGCCCTCATCGCCTGGTGTCCTATGTTTTCTGCAGGATGATTCATTGAAGAGAGCACGGCCACATATTTTCTTAATTCGAATATGTCTCCCTGAGAATATTCGCATGTGTATGTGCAGTGTGCCGTCATCTTTCCTGCTTTTAGCACCGGGGTTACCGTTGCCGCCCATCCATTGACTGTCAGGTTGTTTTCCATCGCTGTGGCGACCACAAATCCTGTCTTGCGTGTCTGTGCCACCACCACTGCCCTCGCTCCTTCGCATTCGGCCATTTCGTTCTCCCAGAACTTCTCGCCGTAGTTTGCATCCTCATTATATACATCGCCATTGAGCCAGGGCGTGAACTGCAACTGTCCGCTTCCACCGGTAATTGCAACAGAATAGCTAATGGCAGCACATTCAGGATCACTCATTGAAAGGAACCTCCGGGCAGTAACGTTTACTCTTCTTCCGGATGGCATGACGGCAGTGAATGTTCTTGTCAGGAGGCCCTCCCTCATGTCAAGCTCCCTGCGGAACTCCTTCACCTCGCAACGGGCAAGGTCAAGAGTCTCGCCGTCTATCTTCACCTCAATGCCTGTCCATGACAGGGCATTTGGCACCTTGGCAAAATATTCCGGGTATCCGTTCTTCCACCATCCTACGACAGTCTTGTCAGGATAATAGACTCCTGCTACATATGTGCCCTGTAGTGAATCACCTGAATATGTTTCCTCAAAGTTGGCGCGCTGTCCCATCATGCCGTTTCCGAGGGCAAAGATGCTCTCGGAGTCGCGACCTCTCTCCGGCTCAAATCGTGTCTCAATGATCTTCCACTCATCGGACTGAAAACGTGAATCGTTCATTTCACATCAAAGATTTCTTAACTGTTCAACTGTTATATGCCTCATGTCAGGGATGACGATATCTGCTCTTTTAAGCAACAGGGGGTCTCCCACACCTACACATTTCATTCCTCCGGCTATTGCCGCCTCTATACCTGCCTGTGCATCTTCAAAAACAACACACTGTGAAGGATTCAGGTTCATCTCCTCTGCACCTCTGACAAATACCTCAGGGTCAGGTTTGGCTTTGTGTATCTTGTTGCCATCGACAATAACATCGAAATAACCCCGAAGCCTGATTCCGTCGAGTATTGTCCCGGCATTCCTGCTTGCGGAGCCGATAGCGGTAAGTATACCTTCTTTCCTGATTTGCTTAAGGAACTCAACGCTGCCCGGGAGTATCTCCTCAGGGGTCATATCAGAGATGTACTCTACGTACCACCCGTTTTTCCTCTCTGCCAGCTCATGTTTTCTTTCATCGCTTATCTTCATCCCTCCAACCTTCAGGAGTATCTCAAGTGAGGCCATCCGGCTAACACCTTTCAATGCTTCGTTATGCTCTTCGCTGAATTCAAATCCCAGCTCCGCGGCAAGACGCTTCCAGGCGAGGTAATGGTACTTCGCAGTGTCAACGATCACTCCGTCGAGGTCGAAAATGCATCCTTTAAGTTCCATCGCTATCGAATGTCATCCACATCCTTTACAAATATCACCATCGCTGCTGCTATCATCATTGATACCCCTCCGGCAATAAGAGCATTCATGGTATTGCCGTCAAAGAGATGCCTAACCATGCTTCCCAGGATGCTCGCTGCAAGTATCTGGGGTATTACAATGAAGAAGTTAAATATTCCCATAAATACTCCCATCTTGTTCTGAGGAAGTGATCCGGTCAGGATGGCATAAGGCATTGATAGGATGCTTGCCCAGGCCATACCTATGCCAAGCATGGGTAGTATGAGCAGCTGAGGTGAGCCTATGAGGCTTATTGAGATGAGGCTTATACCGCCCGCCACCAGGCTGATGGAGTGGGTGATCTTCCTGCTGGTCGCCTTTGCAAGCACAGGCAGCAGGAATGCGACCACGGCAGCAAACCCGTTATAAACTGCGAAGAGAACACCCACCCAGTTTGCACCCTTATTATAGAGTTCGGTGGAGGTGTCGCTGGTGCCGTATACCTGAGAGGTGACTGCCGATGTAGTGTATATCCACATGGCAAAAAGGGCGAACCATGAGAAGAACTGTACCACAGCCAGCTGGCCCATTGTGGGCGGCATGTGCCTCAGGTCTGTAAGTATGGAGTTGAGGCCGTTCTCTTTTTTACCGGCTGACTGGAGTGCCCCGGCAAGCAGCTGGAGTATGCCAAACAGCGTCAGTCCGCCCCCGAGGATATAAAGCTCTTTTTCAATGTCCATGCGTGAGAGCACAAATGTCAGCACGGCACCTGCCGCCAGCCAGATCAATCCTGGCTTGTAGAAATTTATCCGGTCCTGAACCTTGCCCTCTGTAGCCTTGGCGAAGGAGGACCCATTGCCCCCTGCTCCTTGCTCCATGCCATGAGCTTTATCCTCCGTAGCCTTGGCGGAGGAGGACCCCTTGTCAAACTCCTCCAGCTCCTCAGGGGAGTATTCCTTGGTGCTGATGATTGTCCAGAGGACCGCCAGGAAGAAGATAAAGCCTCCGATATAAAATGCAAGCTTGACATTCATCGGGATTAGTTTACCAGGTGCCGGTTCCGTTGGTACGTTGAACCAGTTGGTCAGCATGTAGGGCAGGGCAGAGGCTACTACAGCACCTGTGCCTATGAAAAAGCTCTGCATGGCAAATCCCCTTGTCCGCTGTTCTGATGATAGCATGTCACCGACGAATGCCCTGAAGGGCTCCATGGAGATATTTATAGAGGCATCCATGATCCACAGTGTTCCTGCTGCCACCCACAGTGCCGGTGAGTTGGGCATAAAGAAGAGGGCCAGCGAAGCCAGGATGGCTCCTGTAAGGAAGTAAGGCCGACGCCGCCCGAGACGGTTCCATGTCCTGTCACTCATGTGCCCGATGATAGGTTGAATTATCAGCCCTGTTACCGGGGCAGCAACCCAGAGTATCGGTATGTCATCGACATTTGCACCGAGGGTCTCAAAGATGCGGCTCACATTTGCATTCTGGAGGGCAAAGCCAAACTGTATGCCCAGAAAGCCGAAACTCATGTTCCATATCTGCATGAATGAGAGTCTTGGCTTCTGCCTGTAGGTCATGCTCATAATCTCTTCAGTGTTATTTTATTACCCCTGTTTGTTAAAGCTATCCAAAATTAGTCTAAAATCTGGTTCCGCAATACCCTTTTATTGCATCTCGGCCTTGATTTTTCGGGCGTTTGCGCCGGATTTGTTATTTCAAACGTTTTCGGCCGGAGGGAATTATTTTACAGGAACCGGCTATTTAGATTAATTCTAAATAATTATGTGGTTTTCGGATCTCCCCCTCTTAGGCCTAAGAGGGGGAGACATGATTGATTATTTTGTAAATAAATGTATAAATTTGGTATGTGGAGTGAATTATGTATACAAGAGCTGCATATAAGCTGGCTAGAGAATTAAGAGCCAGGCAGACAAAGTCAGAGGAGGTACTGTGGCTTCAGCTCAGGAACAGGAAGCTTCATGGCTATAAGTTCTACAGACAACATGTCATCAGATATAATGCCGGCAGACTTGGTGTTAGATTTTTTATTGCTGATTTTTATTGTGCTGCACTCGGGTTGGTAATTGAGCTTGACGGACGTATTCATGACAAAAATAAGGACTATGATCAGTACAGGGATGAGATATTACAAAGTAGAGGCATTGTTACATTAAGAATAAAGAATGAAGAGCTGTACGATATAAATGAGGTGCTTGAAAAGATAACGGGGTTTATCAAATAGCAGTAAACAAATAATCTATACTGCTTTTCCTCCCTCTCTTGACCATAAGAGAGGGAGGGTCAGGGAGGGAGAGTTCAGTGGAATTTTATTAATTTTGATAATCTATCTAATCATCAATAAACAATACTATGGCCGATTTCATCTATGAAAAACCCTTCCAGCATGGTGCAGACCTGACTGAATACCGGAAACTAACCTCTGACCACGTTCAGGTTACTGAGTGTTGCGGACGACGACTGCTGAAGGTGAATCCAGAGGCACTGCAGCTACTTGCAATGCAGGCATTCATTGATGTTAACTTCTTCCTGCGAACTGCGCATCTCCGAAAGCTTGCAGCTATCCTCGATGACCCGGAGGCGACTGACAATGACCGCTTTGTTGCCTGGATCATGCTTCGTAACAGTGTAATATCCGCGGAGGGGAAGCTCCCCTGGTGCCAGGACACCGGTACTGCAATAGTGATGGGATACAAGGGAGAGAATGTATGGACAGGCGCTGACGATGCTGAACAATTAAGTAAAGGGGTTTTTCAGACCTACGGTGAGAAGAACCTTCGTTACTCCCAGATTGTGCCGTCTGCAATGCTCGATGAGAAAAACACCGGTAGTAATCTGCCGGCACAGATAGATATTACGGCCTGCCAGGGCGATGAATACAAGTTTCTTTTTGTCGCCAAGGGAGGCGGATCAGCCAATAAAACATTCCTCTATCAACAGTCGAAATCGTTGCTGAACGAAGCCTCCCTCACGAAATTCATACGTGAAAAGATAGAGGACCTTGGTACCTCTGCATGCCCTCCTTACCACCTTGCAATAGTTATCGGAGGCACCTCGGCGGAGATGACACTGA
>JAKEGI010000073.1 GCA_022615595.1 Bacteroidales bacterium
AAAGTCAGGAGAGAACTCAGCGCTTTTTCTGATGAGAAGACAAGGGAATCGGGTTTGCGTTTTTTCAGGGAGGCGGTGAGCCTGTATGGTGTAAAGGCTCAGTTTGTAAGGCAGATAGCGAAAGAGAACTTTGTGCTGGTACAGGAGAGGGGCAAGCATGAAATTCTTATCCTTTGCGACACCCTCTGGAAGTCCGGCATGATGGAGGAATCATTCATTGCATGCGAATGGGCTCACAGGTTGAACAGGAAATACCAGCCTGAAGACTTTATGATTTTTGAGGATTGGGTACAGAACTATGTGAATAACTGGGCCTCGTGTGATACCCTGTGCAACCACACGATCGGTGATTTTATTCAGATGTACCCTCAGTATCTTTCCGGACTGAAAAAGTGGGCTTTATCTGATAACCGTTGGATGCGACGTGCCGCAGCAGTGTCACTCATCATACCGGCACGCAGAGGTAAATTCCTGCCTGACATATTTGAGATCGCGAATATACTGCTTCAGGACAAAGATGATATGGTTCAGAAGGGTTATGGCTGGATGTTAAAGGAGGCCAGTAAACCCTGCCGGAAGGAGGTTTTTGATTTTGTCATGAAGAATAAAGCTGCCATGCCCAGGACCGCTTTGAGATATGCAATTGAAAAGATGCCACCGGAGCTCAGGTCAATGGCTATGGCCAGGTAGTTACTTCCGAAGATCATAGTTCAGACTTTTTTTCTCACCACAGAGTAACACTGAGTTTTCAAGGAGTGACACTGTTTTCACTACTGCCTGCTGCCTTTTGTGCTGCAGCAGCAGGATCAACAAGCTCGGAGCGGCCTCCGGGAAAATAGAAGTTCTGTATGTCGATGACAAGAAGTGCATAGTGTTTTTGCGCCTCAGCCAGGAGAACAAAAGAGAATAATACTAGAGAGAGGAACAATTTTTTCATATATGTAGCTGGATTGAAATTCAAAATTATGAGAATAATGATCATTAAGCACCATGAAGGAACTTCTCGATGACAAATTTGTTTTATTTTTCAGATCTGTAACTTATGAAATCAGAATGACGAGGTTAATTCTTATTATAACAACAGTTGCTCTTTTTTTGGTCTCATTCAGTGGATGCGGAAGCATCAGGGGAGAGAGGGAGGAACCTTATGTGGTTATGGTGTCACTTGACGCATTCAGGTGGGATTTTGACTCCGTCTTTGGAACTCCGGTGCTTGAAGAAATGGCAAAAAATGGTGTTATGGCTGAAAGGCTGATACCCTCTTTTCCAACGAAGACCTTTCCCAACCATTACTCTATTGCCACGGGGTTATACCCTGACCATCACGGCCTGGTGAATAACAGTTTCTATGCTCCCGATCTTGACCTTGTCTACAGGATAGGTGACCGCAAAATGGTTGAGAACGGTGCTTTTTACGGGGGTGAACCTGTGTGGAACACTGCCCGGAAGGCAGGGCTGAAAACGGCATCCTTTTACTGGGTAGGGTCGGAGGCCCCGGTACAGGGCATGCAGCCTGATCGCTGGAAGAGCTATGATGATGAGGTTCCTTTCGGAGACCGCGTTGACACTGTAGTTAAATGGCTCTCGCTGCCTCAGAGGGAGCGACCTCACCTTATCACTCTTTACTTTGAGGAGCCCGACGCGGTTGGTCATCGGTATGGCCCCCTCTCACCCGAGACAGGGTCGGTGGTCAGGAGCCTTGACAGCCTCATTGGTGTTTTGCGTGAGGGTATCAGCAGGCTGCCTCATGCCGGCAAAATCAACCTGATCGTTCTTTCTGACCATGGTATGGGTGAGATCGACCCATCACGCTATAATTACATCTTTGACACACTGCCTGAAAGAATGGTTAAAAGGATCTACGGAGGCACCCCCGTCTGGAATATTGAACCTGCAGAAGGAATGACAGACAGCGTATTATACTTACTAAATCTGCAGCATAAAATCAAAGCTTACGGCAAGGATGACCTGCCCTCCCACCTGAATTACGGTACCCACCCCCGCATACCTGAAGTGGTTCTCCTTGCTGACCCGGGGTGGATTGCCGGCATCCGGCCTTCATCTTCAGGGTATAACAGGGGAGATCACGGGTATGACTGGCGATGGAAGGATATGCATGCAATCTTCTATGCAGAAGGGCCGGCTTTTGAAAGGAATCTGACGGTTGACACGCTCTTCAATGTTGACATATACAATGTCATTACGAGGGTACTGGAAATTACTCCGGCCCCAAATGACGGGAGCAACCTGAGGATATCACCTCTTTTCAGACAGCCCTGAGTTAACAAAATCGATATTTCTTCTGATCATTTTGAAGCCGGTACGCCTTATTGCAGAAGCCTTGAAGAGCTTTTTGAAATCTTCCGGTGTCATTGTCTGCCAGTCAGACTTTGACAAGCCTGCAATGTCATGCTCGGGAACAAACTCACTATCTGACCAGGGGATTGCTTTGCTGTTCCAGGGACATACCTCCTGGCAGCGGTCACAGCCGTAAATCATATTACCGAATTTGCCGGAGAATTCTGAAGGCAGATCACCTTTGTGTTCAATTGTCAGGTATGAGATGCACCGCCGCGCATCGATTGTGCGGTCGTCACATATTGCACCTGTGGGGCATGCTTCAATGCAGAGCGTGCAGGCGCCGCAGCGATCCCTTGATGAGGCATTGTCATAAACCAATTCTGCTGTTGTAACTATCTCACCGAGGAAAATGTAGGAGCCTATCTCTTTATTTATTACCAGGCTGTTGCGTCCTCGCCAGCCCAGTCCGGCACGGATGGCCCATGCCTTTTCACTTACAGGTTCCGAATCGCAGAATGCACGTGATCCGGCATCCGGTATATATTCCTTCAGGTGCCTGATAACGCGGTTCAGTTTTTCCTCCACCACTAAATGATAATCTCTTACCCTGGCATAGCGACTGACAAAGTAACTGCGCGCACTGTGGGGAGGGTCGGCACTGTAGTAACGGATCCCGGCTACGATTACTGACTTAGCCCCATCAACAAGCGACGTTATGTCACCGCGTTTCCCGGGGTTCCTTTCCATAAACCTCATGGTGCCATGCTTCCCTGATGCAATCCAGTCGCTTATGTGCTGTGCGTCTTCGTGGTGCGAAGCGGCAGGAGCGATGCCGGAGATATCAAAGCCTTCCCTGTGAAGCATTTCATGAATCTTCCACGTAAGTGCTATTTTGCGGGCATCAGTCATGTCATTGGTACTAGAGAAATCCCAGTTCCAGTTTTGCCTCTTCGGTGAGCATACTGCGATCCCATGGCGGGTTAAAGGTCAATATCAGATCACACTCCTTCACTCCCCTGGTGCCCGCTACCTTATATTTCACCTCCTCGACAAGGTCTTCGGCCATCGGGCAGCTAGGTGCAGTGAGGGTCATTGTGATATGAGCTATCTCATCTTCGTCGACCCTGACTTCATATATAAGGCCCAGATCATAGATGTTTACCGGGATCTCGGGGTCGAATATACTCTTTAGCACACCTACAATCCGTGCTTCGGTTTCCTGTATCTCCTGCGTTGTCATTTGTGTTCCTGTTTTGATTTATATGCCAGTGCGTACAGCCTCATCTGTTTCATCATTGCAAGCAGCCCGTTTGACCGTGTCGGCGAGAGGTTCTGCTGCAGGCCTATCCTGTCAATGAAATATATCTCTGCACCTGTAATTTCGTCCGGTGTGCGCCCTGAAAAGACCTTTACAAGCAATGCCACAATGCCCCTGGTTATCAGGGCGTCGCTGTCAGCGCTGAAGGTAATAATCCCGTCTTTGAACTCCGGATATAGCCACACCTTGCTCTGGCACCCCTCAATCAGGTAGTCGGGCACTTTATGCGATGGATCAAATGGAGTAAGCGATCGGCCCAGTTCAATAAGATACTCGTACCTCTCCATCCAGTCGCTGAGGGCTGAAAAATCATCAATGATCTGATCCTGTATCTTTTTAATGTTTATTTCCGGACCGTTAACCAAACATATCAGTTACTTTTCTGACACCTCCGATGAGAGCATCGATCTCCTCCCCGGTGTTGTAAAAGGCGATTGAGGCACGTATGGTGCCTGAGATGCCGAAACGTTCCATCACCGGCTGTGCACAGTGGGTCCCGGTTCTTACTGCTATGCCAAGCTTGTCAAGTATCATGCCTGCATCATACTGGTGTATATCGCCCGGCAGAAAAGATACCACTGAAACCTTACGGGGTGCTGTGCCGTAGATACGCACACCGTCGACTGATGAGAGTCCGGCAGTCGCTCTCGCCAATAGTGACTGCTCCCTTTCTTCCACTGCTTCTCTTCCAAGGGCTGTAAGATAATCAAGTGCTGCGGCGAGGCCTATCGCACCGGTGAAATTGGTTGTACCCGCCTCAAACTTAAAGGGTAATTCATTGTAGGTGGTCTGCCTGAAACTGACCGTGGCGACCATATCACCTCCACCCTGGTAGGGAGGTAATTCGTTGAGCAGTTTCTCCTTACCGTAAAGAACACCGATCCCGTTAGGTCCGTACACCTTATGTCCGGAGAAGACAAAAAAGTCACAGTCAATATCGGTTACGTCAATCACTCCGTGCTGTATGCTCTGTGCCCCGTCAACCAGTACAGGTATTCCATGTCTGTGG